>JBARKD010000500.1:0-5767 GCA_049800615.1 Acidobacteriaceae bacterium
CGCAGATCAGATCCTGGCCTCGATCGCACGCTTCGCCACCGCAACTCTTGCCGCTCACGCCCCAGCTTATACGAGAAATCAATGACTCAGGAGACTAGAGCAGAATTCGCGCTACCGGCACGCTCACCGCGAGACCAAGTCCGATCCCTCCGATCAGATCCGAGGGGTAGTGATAGGCGTCCGCCATGCGTGCCCAGCAAAGAAGGACAACGGCACAGAGCAAAAAGGGAATCGCGGCAGGATGGTGCCAGCCCAACAACACGCTGAACAGAGTCAGTGTCATGCAATGACCGCTGGGAAACGAGTATCGATCCAGGCAGCGCGGCTGAACGGCTACGACGCCGGATAAGTGGCAAGGGCGAACCCTTGCGAGCGAAAACTTGGCGAGGAAATACAGGGCGAAACAGAGCGCCGCCGCCAGGGCGGTCACGGCCAGCAAGCGCCATCGCCTCTCCAGCAACAGCAATACCACTAGTGGCAAATAAATCCAGCCGTCGGAAAGGAAGTTTGTGACTCTGAACAGCGTGCGCAACGGCAACGGCTGGGAAAGAATAACAACTTTCGTAACCAGCGGTATCTCGGTATGATCCAACCGCTGAATCATCCGATCGATTCTGGCTCGAAAGGTCAACATTAAAACCACTCCCTCAACCCAACTTCCATCAGGCTTATGTAGCTTCCGGCCCGGCCTTGGGTCTCATCCACACGTAACCCGCGGCAATCAGCAGAGCCAGTAAAGCGGCGCAAACAGCAAAGACCGAGCGCACGCCGATGTAGTGTGCAAGAACGCCGCTTAGAACCAGGCCGGCAATCTGCGACATAAAAATGGCGGACAAAGATGCAGAACCCACACGCCCCAACAACGCAGGCGGCGTTTCCTGCTGCATTTTGGTCTGTGAAGGGACAAAGACAGCCGCGAAGGAGACCCCAATCATAAATTCGCCCAGCGCTGCCGACCAGATTTCGGTGATTCCCGCCATGAGCAGGAGCCCTACAGCTATTCCGCAAAGACCTGAATAAACCAGGCTGGTACTTTTCGCTTTCGCGGCCAGGATGCTGACCGAGTTGACACCAACGATCATACCGACGCCGACCAGTGCGCTAACGAAGCCGAAGATACTGCTCGAGGCGTGCAGGTTATCGCGTACGTAGACCGCGGTCAGGGGCGCGAAGCAACCGATCACGAACATGCCCCCCGCGAGGGCCGTTATCACAAAAAGAAGAGTCGAATTGTGCCGGATAAAATTCAAGCCCTCGGCAAGATCTTTCCACAGGCGTGCCAGGGGCGCGTCCGTTGTGCCGGGTGACGCGCCCGGCGCCGGCGTCCCAGCGGGGGTACGAACAAAGATAGCTGTGGCGATGAGGCACGCCGATCCAATGAAGGTGGCCGAATCCATAAGATAGCAGCTGACAGGACCCAACAAGGATACGAGAGAGACCGCGACTGCAGGGCCTACAATCCGCATTCCGAAGGTCACCTGCTGCATGAGGGCATTCGCAGAAAGGAGGCCATTGAGCGGGACCGCGGAGCGAATAGCCACTCCCTGGGCCGGGGAAAAGAAGCTCGAGACGATGCTGATCGCAGCCAATGCCAGATAAAAATTCCACAAATGTGTAGCACCGAGCAGAAGGAGGACAATCCCGGCACGCAGCAGATCACTGGCGACCATGGTGGGCTTAAGCGGCCAGCGATCGACGAAAACACCGGCGATCGCACCCAGAACCGCGATCGGCAGTAGATAGGCGATCTGAACGCCGTTTACTTGCTGCGCGGTTGCGTGGAGCCGGAAGGTGAGGACGGCAATCACCGCGTAGAGCGCGATGAAGTCTCCAAACACCGAGATCGTTTGCGCGAACCAAAGATGCCGCATCATCGGGAAGCGGAGCACTTCCCACATAGACAGGGATTTGCCCGACTCGGGGCCAAGAGCCGGCGCAACGGTCGTCGGGTGGGGGACGTCATGAATCATATGGGATAGGTGTATCTATCTTAGCTTGAGCAGCGCCGAATCGTGATTATCTTAAGCTTGTTCTTCAGAATTAGCTCAATGGCAGTATTCTTCCGTTGGCGTAATCGACTCGACGTCGATTTGCGCACCCGGCCGAATGATGAACTCACTTTGGCCAATCGGACGTTCGGGCTTTGCCCAATCAAACGTGTAGCCCAGCCGCGTCCAGGTTCCCGGAATAGGACGCGTATAAACCGTGGCCTTGTGTTCTAAAAACCAGGCCTTGTACGCGTCGTCGATTTTCACGATCTCATCGGAGACGGGAAAATCGAGCTCAGCCTCATGATCGCTTATTTCCGGATCCGGGGTTGGGCGAATCAGGTCCCGGGGCCGCACCCAGAACTCGGTGAACGTGCTCCGCGCCACATCTACGGGCGGCAATCCGAGTACCTGTTGAATGCGCAGAACCAAGGGAGTTCTCCTCGGCTCCGCAGCAAAATTGGTGCAAAACGTCTTCAGCTCGGGATCCGCCGTTACCCAGATCAAAGTGCTGTCGTTGTAGACGGGGTCAGCTGTCAGGGGTCCGATATTGTAAAGCGGGGGGTCAGAGGCCGAGGTATAGTCCACCCAGGTGACGACCTTCACCATCGGCTCACCGTTGGGCGCCTTCTTCCAGATAAGACCGGGTTCGCTGGCCACGATCGCGATGAGATTGCGGTAGATCTTTTGTGGCTCAGCGTCCCTTGCTTCCCGAGATGCTGCGAAATATCTCTGCCAGAGCGGGGAATTAGTGTTCTGGCCGGAGGCAAGGCATGAGAGGAGCAAGAAAAGCGCGGATCGCTTCCACATTAACTTTCCCCGTTGGGTTGAGCTCAGCAATCATAATGGACGCTGCCCCTCGCCTTCAACATAACCAAAGAGTAAACCGGCGATCCAACAGTCCTATTGAATGGCCGTGTTGCATTGGTTCAGGATGAGCACACTCAGGAAGGGGACCTCCGTGGTGTGGTCCACCTGCCCATCGCCTAAAGTACCAGCAATCGCGAAGTCGCTATTTGGGACGAGTTCCTCGTTATACGAGACGCCGGAATTTTGCTGTTGGAAATAGGCATAGGCCACGTCGGTGTTTGTTCGGGTTACGACCGAATCCTGCTGCAGCGACAGGAGGGTAACAGGGAATCGTGGCGTAAATAAATAGGTATCGGCATTAACTACGGCTTCATAGAGAGGATTGCTGGTGTCTTTCTGCATCAGCGCGGTAGCGTATGTTTCCGTAAGGAGAGGAGTGATGGCGTTGCTGTAGTTGGTGGGGCCGCTGGCCCAGCCGGTGGCCACCGCCTGGCAGTCGGCCGTGGCGAGCACGGCAACGTCATAGCCCTCGTATTGGCTGTCTGTGAAATAAACGTCATATAAATCGCTACCAGTCGCAACGGCTCCGGGGTATTGGGAATAGCAGCCGGACACATAAAAAACGTTGTTCAAAATACCGATAGCGGGGACCTTCGCGTAATGGGAGAAGCTGAGTGTCAGATAAGCGGTCAGGAATGGTTTGCTCAGCTCAGAAGTCTGAGGATCCAACGAGTGCCATGGATTATCGGAATTGGTGATGTTGTAAAAGAGGTATGACAAGCCCGTCCCGGAGAGATCGAAAAAACCTGACAGCGGTATGACTTTCGTCAGCCGCACGTTGAGTTGGGATGCGTAACCGGTATTGTTCTGCATCAGGTGGCCGGCTTCGAGCGCGTAGGCTCCGCCTTCGGAATACCCGGTGATAAACAGGGGCAGCTGACCCGTGATCTGGTAGGAGCCGGCCAGGAGCGTGCGCGCGGCATTCACCATGGCCAGGCCGGACTGGGCATTTTGCGCCGGATAAACCACATACGGGTGGGGGTGAGTCGTGTCATCGCCCAAACCGATATAGTCCGGCATGACCACCACGTAGCCTTGAGAGGCCCACACCGCTGCCAACAAGGTCCCATCCGTGTAGGTCGAGCTGGGCGCGATGGGCGCGAACACCGAAGGCACGTTCGTGCGCTGCGTCGTTGTTCCGTGGTAGTACAGGATCAAGCCCTTGATCGACGCCGGAGCTACCTGGGGGATTGCCACTCCTCCGGATACAGTTACGGGAGACTGGTCGATATTAATGGCCGTGTAATCGATCTTTACCCCAGCGACTTGTTTTATACCGAGAGGATTGTTCGCGATGGGGTCCGAAGCGAGGTCAAAGTTGCCAAACTCGGCGGTATCGAGGCTGGCCTGGTTCGTGGCGCATCCCGGCGCGCTGAGGCCGCTCGGACATATTGTCTGGTTGTAGAAGGAATCCAGTCCGGCCTGGGATGCGCTGGAAGCCGTGCTGTAGTTGGTTACCGTGGGATTGCCAACCAGGGTCCCCTCGCCTTCGGCCGTATTGAAGGGCGGGGTGGAGGGAGAGGGAGAGGATCCGGGAGATGGAGAGCTATTGCTGCAGCCCGAAGCAAGAAGTCCTAAAGCAAAGCATTCGATGGTGAGCAAGAGCAGCGCGGAGAGACAGGTCTTAGATGACCCGGGAGCTGGCATATGCGGCTGCGGACTCTTGCATCATTCGGGCGGCTAGTAGGATCGGATTTTCCGATTCAGGTATTTTGAACCACTTGACGTCACCGGGCGACACCCAAAATCCAAACTTTCTCAAGTTGACCCTCGATTTCCGGGTCGAGGTCATTTTAGCAAGCTCTTCGCAGCACTGGACGCAAACGCGCTTGATACTCAACCTAGAACTTGTCTTATATATGGGTCTGGGGCTTCTGGTTGGACCCTGAGCCCCGCTTCGAGGGCGGGTCTCCTGCGCGGCCTCTCCGAAATTTGTCTATTTATGAGACCAGTTCCAGTCTCCCGTCCCATTGATTCATGCAATAAATCAAAATGGCTTCTGAACGTTTGGTGGAGTAACGGGGTGCCCTCGGGATGACAATTCTGTCTAGGGGCGGAAATTGTACCCTCAGCGGCTGAAGCCGGTCTTCTCTTCAAATTGACGGCGGGGCTGAAGCCCCGCCCCTTCAAAAGCAAAAAGTCAAAGGCTCTCGCAATGACAATTCTGTGGCTCATTTAGGAAAACTGCAGATTCCTCGGCTGCGCTCGGAATGACAAAGGGGAGGCTTGCGTTTCAATCGAGTGCGGTGGATGGAAAACTTTGCCCTCGGCGGCTGAAGCCGCTCTCCTGCTTGATTGGACGGCGGGGCTGAAGCGCCGCCCCTTCAAAAGCAAACCCACAGGTTTTAGCATGACATTTTTGTCTCGGGGTGGAAAAAAGAAACCGCAGGTCCCTCCACTTCGCTACGCTTCGGTCGGGATGACAATTTTGTGGGGTAGGAGAAAGCTGTTTTTCCATGAAAGAGACGGATCGAGGTGAAGTTGAAGGGGCGGGGCTTGAAAGCCCGTACCCCTTCAAAAACGGTTAAACGCCCATCTGTGTGACGCACTACACTAGAGTTGTGTGTGCCATCGGCGGGCTGCGTGAAGTAGAGAGAGAATGCGAACGGTAGCCCCCTTCAGTCGATAGGCGACGATATATGGGGTGCCTGGTATGACCAGCTCTCGCGTCCCGCTTATCCGACCCGGGCGTCCCATTTCCGGGAAATTGACGAGCTGTTCCACCGCTCGCAGAATCTTCACCGATAGGTTTGCAGCCGCAGTTGCATTTTCTTCAAATACGAAATCGTATGCGGCCACAAGTTGTTTGGTGGCTTGCGTGGTCCAGCGTATTTGTTTCAACGTCGTTTCTGAGGTTTATTAATCAAGTCCGCCATCATCTTTAGCACGGTTTCGTGATCGACCACGTC
>JBARKD010000501.1:0-2727 GCA_049800615.1 Acidobacteriaceae bacterium
GATGGCTGTGGGCCCATCGCGTCCGATCTTCGACTTCCGCCATGGTGCGCTCGAGCGCGGGCAGGTAGAACAAAGGATCGTAACCAAAACCACGGCTGCCTTGCGGGGCTGTCAGGATGCGGCCTTCGACCGTGCCCTGTGCGGTCATGATGCAGGTTCCATCCTGGGCAACGGCCAACACGCAGTGATAGCGCGCGCCGCGCTCCGGGTCATCCACTCCTGCCAGTTGCTGTAACAGAAAGAGATTGTTATTTTCGTCCGTCGCAGCCGCGCTGCGGAAGCCGAAATCGGCAGCATAGCGGGCGGAGCGCACACCGGGGGCGCCTTGCAGATGGCGGACCTCGAGCCCGGAGTCGTCAGCCATCACCGGTTCGCCGGGAAGAAACCGGCTGTAGTAGATGGCTTTTTCCAGGGCGTTCTCTTCAAAGGTCAGCGCGTCCTCGGCCGGGGGCTCGATGCGATCGAGGCCAGGCAGAGAAACAATACGTATGCCATGATTTCCGGCTGCCAGGGAGAAATCATGCAGTTTGCCGGGATTTGTGCTCGCGACGTAAAGCGTCCGACCCATCTGTCAGGGATTCATTTTCTGTTGCTGTAACTGTATCTTCCAGCCCAGCAGCTTGGCTTTGAGCGCCTCGGCTTCTGCCTCGGCAATCATGCCCTTGTTTTGGTAGAGGATGGAGAGGCTGGTATGGGCTAACACCTCTTGCGGGTCGATCTGCAGCAGGCGCTGCGCCACGGCAATGGCCTCGTCGAACATCCCCTGTTCCTGGAGCGCGCGGATGAGCCCGTGCATGGCGTCGAGCATCCCCGGATTCACTTGGAGGCAGCGCCGCAGCGATTCGGCCGCGCCCGCGGCGTCGCCTTCCGCCAGCCGGTCGAGGCCCTGGTGGTAGAACTCCTCCGCTTCCTGAGAAAGAGGTTGCATGCCTGACTGGATGATAGCGTCTAGTATGAACGAAACCAAAGCATCAACCGGAGGGGCGACCGAATGAGCTTCATCCTCGCTGATGGGTGGCTGATCACGATGAACGAACACCGCGAGATTCTGGAGCGCGCCAGCGTGTTTGTGGAGGGCGATCGAATTCGCGCCATCGGTACCCGGGCCCCGTTGCAGCAGCAAAATCCCGGCGCCGAAGTTATCGACTGCAGCCAACGCATTGTGATGCCGGGCATGGTCAACACCCACACCCATTCGTTTCAAACCCTGCTCAAGGGCCTGGGCGATGACATGGTCTTGAAGAAGTGGTTTACCTGTATGACGGGCCCGAGCGCCGTGCACCTCACGCCGCCGGACGCTCATCACGGCGCGCTTCACGGCTGTGTGGAGTCGATCCGCTCCGGGGTCACGACGCTGGTGGACTTTTTTTATGCCCATCCACGGCCGGGCATGATTCCCTCTGTCGTGGACGCGTTCAACCTGGCGGGCATGCGAGGGTTTGTCTGCCGTGGATTTATCTCGGACGGCGTGCAATACGACGTGCCGGCGGCCCTGCTGGAAAAGCCGGTGGACGCGCTCGCGGATGCGAAGCAGCAGATACGGCGGTACAACCAGCCCGGTGGGCGCGTGCAGGTGGGATTGGCGCCGAACATGATCTGGGCTGTGAATGAAGAAGGCTACCGGCTGACCCGCAAGCTGGCCGATGAAGAGCACGTGCTGGTCACCACCCACGTAGCGGAGACGGATTTTGAGCTGCAGACCGCTGCCGCCACCTATGGCATGAACGACACTGAGTTCCTGAGCGACATCGGTTTCTTCGGTTCGGATGTGATTGCTGTGCATTGCGTACATTGCAAGACCGGGGACATCGAGATTCTGCGCCGTCACGGCACCAAGGTTTCGCATAATCCCTGCAGCAATATGTACCTGGCTTCTGGTTGTGCGCCGATTCCGGAGATGCTGGCCGCAGGGGTCACGGTGAGCCTGGCTTCCGATGGCCCCGCCAGCAGCAATAATCACAGCCTGTTCCAGGCGATGAAGTTCGCCGCGCTGCAACAAAAGGGAGTGCACCAGGACGCGACGATCCTCAAAGCGGAGCAGGTTCTGGAGATGGCTACCATCGGAGGCGCCCGGGCCGTGGGCCTCGAGGCCGAGGTTGGCTCCATCGAGGTGGGCAAGAAGGCGGATATCGTTGTGGTGGACTACAACAATGCCTTCATGACCCCGATTCATCATCCTGTTTCCGCGCTGGTTTACTCCGCCTTAGGGCATGAAGTGACGACCGTGGTCATTGATGGGTGTATCGTGATGCGGGACGGAGTCGTGGCCACGGTCGACGAAGCGGATGTGAGACGACAGGCGCAGGCGAGCGCCGACGCGTTAACGCAACGCGCGGGGACGGATTCCTTCAAGCGGCGGCCTTGGCCCGGGGTGTAAAACTTCGCATCGCTTCGGTCGAGATGACAAATTTGTGGGCAGGGGAAAGCTGTTTTTCCACGAAGCAAACTGCAGATTCCTCGGCTTCGCTCGGAATGACAAAGGGGAGGCTTGTGGCTTGGGTTGGGTTGGGCTCCCATAAGGGCAAACCGCAGATCTCTCCACTTCGCTACGCTTCGGTCGAGATGACAAATCTGTGGGCAGGGGAAAGCTGTTTTTCCACGAAGCAAACTGCAGATTCCTCCACTTCGCATCGCTTCGGTCGAGATGACAAATTTGTGGGCAGGGGAAAGCTGTTTTTCCACGAAGCAAACTGCAGATTCCTCGGCTTCGCTCGGAATGACAAAGGG
>JBARKD010000502.1:0-3974 GCA_049800615.1 Acidobacteriaceae bacterium
CTGTACGGTTTCGACGACGACCACAGCAAGAGCCACTAACAGAAACTTCAATAACAGCGCAACGACTGAGCCGAACTGACCGAACGCGGCGCCTAACTGCGACATTCCCCAGGGGAGCAGAAACACATTGCAGAAAATGGTGTAGAGAATGAATTGCTTCATCATGGAGGCCCACTTGAGCAGTGCCAGCAATGGACCTGAATATTCGAGAATCCGCGCTTCGTCGATCATGTAGATCTCAAGATGCGTGCTCGAATGGATAGGCAGGCGGTCAGTTTCGACCAGAAGCAGCGCGAAAAAAGCAAGGATCAGGAACAGATGTGCCGGACTCCAGTACGCGGACGCACTGCTCAACAGCAAATGATTTACCACGAACGGCAACATAGCCTTGGCCAGCAGGCTGATGCCCACCAGCACCAGAATGAGAGTGGGCTCAGCAAGAATGGCCACCATCACGGCCCGGCTTGAGCCGATACCGCCGTATGCATTTCCGGAATCGAGCCCAGCGAGGATGATGGCGAATGAACCGAGTGTGAGGATCATTCCACCGCCCAGCATGTCACCCATGTCCGACTGCGGCAACGGACGGTCCGTCAGCACTGGAATGAGGATGGGAACGATCAACATTGCGGTGAAGGCAATGATGGGCGCAATCAGATAAACCCAGGATGCGGATTCGGGTACGACGGACTGCTTATGAAACAGCTTCCACAGGTCGCGGTAGGGCTGAAAGATGCTTGGTCCGCGGCTTCTCTGAACCCGTTCCTCTGTTTTAAGAATGAATCCCTGCAAAAACGGGCCGAGCAGCAGAACACAAAGGACCTGGAGGATCTGGAGAACGACATCCGAAAGGATCATGCCAGTTTCCTGCCACAAGCGGAGAAAGAGCAGGAAATCAGAACGGGGCGAGCATGGATATGGCTTGGCTCGGTAATGGGCTCCAGGCTTCGGTTCGTCACAAGACTCCTCCTGTTGTAGGAGTCATCAGCCTGGAAGGCGGTTAACGGTGGACCTCATCACCGAAGCGAATTGTTTGACTCTGAATGTTGCTGCCGAAACCCCGCAATTGTCAAGGGCACCGCCACTTGTAGCAAAGGGCCGACACCCTGGATACACTGCGAATGACCTCAATGGTTGGAAGCCAGTCATCAGCGAAAGGTGACCTGCTGCACCTCCGCGATGAACCGCCTCCAGAGGCTGCCAGTTGACAAAGCTGGATCTCACGTCATACAAAGATTGTGTTGCGGTGAAGGAGTTCACCCTTAACCGCTGCCCAGCTAAATTGCAATCTGGATGGGCAGATGATGACTCCTAACAGGGAATCCTGTTGCGGAGTCATGTCCCGCCCGAGATTCCCAAGCAGACTCAGACGATGTAACAACCAGATGTGGTTGTGGCACTGTGCTTTGAGGGTGTTTGGAACTATGAAAATCGCGATCATTCCCGGCACCCCTGTTTACGAGCCTAAAAACCACAGCAGGCGGCCTCAGGGGTCGGGAAAGCAAGCTAATGTCTAAAGCCTGAGCCAGGGCGAGGGTGTTGGGTTTACGGTGTTGGAGTTCACCGAAATCGCTCGAATGAGCAGATGACTCCTCGAAGTTATCCACTACTTGGAGGAATCATGTCCGAACCGAACTCAGAGAAGACAATGGCACGGCATCCAGGAGAGCTCAACGAGCATCAACAATCGAGACTCAGAGTTACCTGTCAATACATCGACAAGCTACTCAGCGATGTGGAAGATATTCTCCACGCTGCGAGTTCGCCCTCTCCCTTCCCGCGCTACATCGTTGACCTTAATCCCGCGCAGATCCGTGTCGTCGAGGACCACATCAGGCGGCTGCGATCGCAATTGGTCCATACACTCGCTTGGCAGGGGATGAAGGCCTCTCCTGCGGACATTCCTGCGACCCGGGCCATTCTGACCAACCTGGATTTCGTCGATATCGCAGTCGAGGAACTAAAGCCGCACTACATGCAAGGCTTCGGACCTGTCCCCGGCGATGCCGTCAGCGAACTGAATGGAGTCGTCCATGAACTTCGCGCTCTGGTTACCGGGATTGAACGATACCTCAAACAGGATCTGGATAAAGACCTGGACAAGCGGCTACAGCAACTTGAGCGGACCGGATTCGATGTGGTCTTGCTCCGGCTTCTGGAGCAGATCGCGACGCGGAACGGGTTAGTCGAATTCCGCCTGCGCATCGACGCTCTTGCTTCCCGTCTGGAGGAAGACACTTTCGAGGTTGCACTCTTTGGCCGCGTGAGCTCGGGGAAATCCTCACTTCTCAATGCCCTTCTAGGTACAGACATTTTGCCGGTCGGTGTGAACCCGATAACCGCTGTTCCGACTAAATTGCGTTACGGTAAGACGCTCAAAGCGGCGATTGCCTATGGAGATGGCCGCGCTGCACAGGTCTCCGTCGAGGAATTAGCTCGCCTTGTCACCGAGCAAGGAAACCCTGGAAACCTCAAAAATATCGTGCGCGCTCTTGTGGAGGTCCCCTCTCCAAGACTGCAACATGGCATCATGCTCGTTGACACTCCCGGACTTGGTTCCCTGGCCCGACGAGGTGCGGCAGAAACGCTGGCTTACCTCCCCTCCTGCGACCTTGCCCTTCTCCTCATCGACGCCGGCGCAACGCTCAACGAAGAGGATATCGGTACGTTGCGGCTACTCTATGAGGCTGGAATTCCGGCGCTGGTTCTGTTGAGCAAATCGGACCTGCTGGCAAATGGCGATCTCCACCGCACAACCTCTTACATTGAAGCGCAGCTGAAACATGAGCTGCACATCACCGCCGCCGTCCATCCCGTGAGCGCATTAGGCACATATCAAGTATTGCTTGACCAGTTCTTCGAGCGGGAATTGTTTCCTCGCTTTGAGAAGGCTCGGTCCCTGAGGGAGGCTTCCACCACTAGAAAGATTGGAGCGATGCGAGAGGCGATCATGGCGGCCCTGGATGCCAATCTGGAGCGGAAAAAGCGGGGTATGCCGCGCAAGTCAACGACGCCTTCAGACCTCGAATCGGTTCTGCGGGTGGTGACAGGAGAAGTTGGAGAACAACGTACTCTCCTTGACCACGCATTCCGCACTCTTGGGGAGACTCCAGACGCTATCCTCGAAGCGGTCGCGAATCAAGCGACATGCTTCGTCCGCACGGCTCCCCGCAACCAATTACCAGCCTTGCAACTTTCCGAGTGGATTCATGAGGCTATCAATGGGTCCATCCAACCTTCTATGGAACATCTGCGCACCGTAGGCAACCTCGCCGTGGAGAGACTGCAGCAAATTGCAACGGAGATGGGCCGCAGCGATGCTCCTTCGCAAGGTGACTTCGAAGCCATCCTGCGGAACATGCCACGCTTCGAAATGGCAACCCTACCGAAGTCGTTAGAAGGTGGATCCTGGAAGATCTGGGGAAAAAGGATCCTTCATGCCCGAATAAAAGCCAGCCTTCGGGCAAGTATCGGTTCGCACCTTGAAAACGAACTGCATATGTATGGCATGGCACTGTCCCAGTGGAGTGATCAGATTGTGCGCAAGCTTGAACTTCTGGTCAATTCCTACGCTGACGCCTACCGGATGCAGATCCAGCGTGGCCGTGCCACGTCGGATTCGGTTGTAGATCGGGGCCAGCTTGAGACGGATTTAGACATCTTGCGGAACTGGCGCCCGGCAAACAGAGCCGCCCTTACTGACACTCGTGCGTAAACAAGGAGAGATAGAGTTTGCAGAAATATTTTTGGATTGCCCTTGGAGGTTCCCTCGGCGCCCTCGCTCGGTACTGGGTTGGCGTAACCGTCGCAAGCCGCTTAGGGACAAGGTTTCCATACGGAACGTTCCTGATCAATATCACGGCTTGCGTGATCATCGGCTTTGTTCTAGCTTTCCTGGGTCAGCATGCGGGGCTGAGTCCAGCATGGAGGTTCCTGATTCCCGTCGGTTTCGTAGGCGCGTACAGTACGTTTTC
>JBARKD010000503.1:0-4246 GCA_049800615.1 Acidobacteriaceae bacterium
GCCAATATTTTCCTGTTGAGTTCTTAATGGCTATTACCATCACTGTGTGCACAGACCGAAAGCGCTCGTTTTCCTTCTCACGTTTCTGAGCCTGAGCGCAGGGGCGCAGCAAACGCTCTCCATTACGCACGTAGCCGTCATCGACACGGTCACCGGTGAGGTCCATCCGGATACCACGGTGATGATCCAGGGAAACCGGATCACCGGAGTCGGCCCTTCCGCCAGCCTCCACGCGAAAACGGCCCAGACCATCGATGCACGAGGCGAGTACCTCATTCCCGGTCTTTGGGATATGCACACCCACGTCTATTTCGACAGCACGGCAGCTGACGGAACCGACCTGGTGCTGCCCCTCTTGCTGGTTAACGGGATCACGGGAATTCGCGATATGGGGAGCAAGCTGGATGAAGTCCTCGAGGCGCGCGACCGGATCAACGCTTACGGCCTTTTGGGGCCCCGCATGGTGGTCTCAGGACCGATGCTCGACGGCCCGGGCTCTACCTACAAGGCGGTCATTCCCATAGCCACAGCCGCGGACGGACGCAAGGCGGTGGACTTGCTGAAGCGCCGCGGCGCCGACTTCGTGAAGGTTCAGTCGGGAGTGCCACGGGACGCGTATTTCGCCATCGCAGAAGAAGCGAAACGCGTGGGCATTCCCTTTGAAGGCCATGTGCCCGACGCAGTTCGCGCCGCGGAAGCCGTAGCGGCCGGGCAGCTCACCTTCGAACACCTGATCGGCATTTTTGAAGCCAGCTCCCCGGATGAAGACAAATACCTTACCGGCAAAAAAACCGTGGGCATGCTTCTCGAGACCTACGATCCGGCGCGGGAGGCAAAACTCATTCGTTTGTTGGCGGAGAACCATGTCTGGCAGTGCCCAACCCTTTATTGGGAGCGCGGGCAATGGCTGGTGGATGCGATCGACTACACCAAGGATCCGGACCTCGCGTATGCCGGTCACACGTGGGTCACAGAACAGTGGCCTAAATCTCAGGCTTCCATCCTCAAGACACTGGATACGGATCCTCTGCCGGTGCGGGAGAAGTTTGTCAATCACGAGCTGGACATCGTGCGCAGGCTGCACGAGGCGGGGGTGCCGTTTCTCGCCGGCACAGACACGCCCGCCGGGGTGGATGTGATTCCCGGCATCAGCCTCCATCTTGAGTTGCAGCGGTTTGTCGCCGCGGGCTTTACGCCGCTGGAAGCGCTGCAGACCACGACGCTCAATCCGGCGGACTTCTACAACCGGCGCGCCGACTTCGGCACGGTGCAGACCGGGCGAATTGCCGACCTGGTGCTGCTCCAGGCCAATCCCTTAGATAACATCGCAAATACCAGAAAAATTGCCGGCGTGATTGCCGATGGGCATTACCTCTCGAGTACGGACCTGGAACAATTGCGGGCCCGGCTCAAACTGCTTGCTGCGACGAAATAGCTTTCAGGTTGTAGATCAATCCGAATGGATCTTTGACGTAGCAGCGGGGAAAGCCCGGCTCGTCTTTCACGATGAAGCAGCCTTGCTTCACCAGCCGGGCCTTGGCCTCTTCAACGCTGCCAACGCTGACTTCGAACACTGGCCCCAGCGATGGACCACGCTCAATAAAAAGGTTGATATGGTTCCCGCACAGGGCAATCATGGAAGGTTGTGCTTCGGTGATTGCGAATCCCAGATTCTCGACGTAATAGGAGGCCGCGCTCTTCGGATCTGGCGACTGAATCAGGATGTCTGCGCTGAAGCTATTTGCCATGTGGCACCTCGACGAAATTTTTCAATCTTCCCAGGGCTGCGTCCCATTGTTTTGATACCAGCTCGAGGTATCCCTGCATTTCGAGCATAGGTTGCGGATCGAAGGTGAATAGGCTCTCCCTGCCTTCACGGGTTGCGTGGACGATACGTACCCGCTCGAGGACGCGCAAATGCTTGGTCACCGCCTGCCGGGTCAGTTTCGTTCCCTGGGTGAGACTGCTGATGGAATATCGCTGCCCGTCGCACAGCCTGGCCAGCAGAAGTAACCGGGTTTCATCTCCTAATGCGGCAAAGGCGGCGGCTTTGGCCTGCACACTGCTATGACGTTTTGCTGACATAGGCCGCGATGTTTTTCATTTGCTGCGCCCACCCGCCGTCGTTGCGCAGGAAGGCCTCCGCCCGGCGCTCAGCCGGAATTTTCTCAAAGCCGGACTCGGTCACGGTCAGTAAAGTGCCGCCCGGGACGGGCTGGAGACGAAACTCGACCAGCGTTGGCTCTTCGCTCTCGTAATCCACGTTGGGGTCGATGGCGTAGGGATGCCAGAAGAACGAGAAGCGGGTCATAGGCTCGATCAGGTGGACGACAATTTTCATTTGCAAATGCTCATAGCCGGGGTGAGTGATCTGGCCGCCGATGGGTTGCCCGGCGACAAAGGGGCCCTCCATCCTGACCAGAAACCATTCGCCGAATTGACGGGAATCCGTGAGTGCCTCCCATACCCGTGAGGCGGGAGCGGCGATTTGAATCTGTTTTTCGATCTGATTTTGCATCAGGCAACCTCCGGGTTGCGTATCTGGAAAGGTTAGACTAAACCAACTCCATATGCAACCTGCAAGTTGCTCTTTTATTCGGGACCTGGTGGATTTTCAGCTTCGTTACCGAAGGTGAGTATGTGGGTGGCGTCGGGGCTCTCTATCGGCTTAAAGCCCATGCGCTGGTACAAGCGTGCCGCGCCGTCATTCTCCGCGCGGAGCCGTACGCAGCGGAAATGAGCGCGGGCTCGTTCGACCAGGGCGGTCACCAATGCTCGTCCGATGCCATTGTTTCGCCAGGCGGGGCGCACATATACCCGGCGGATGCGGCCCATATCTGGCCTGCCCGCAAACGGGTCACAGTTGAGGCCGCCGATTGCGACCAGCAGTCCATCGTCGAAATGACCGCAGAGAGCCTCTCCCGGGGCGGCAAAGCGGTTCTCCCCTGTGGCCCATTCAGTGACCAGAGTTTCGATAAAGTCGTAGCCCTCGGCACATGCCTCAGCATGCAGAGACTCTATGCCTGGCACGGGCAACTGGACCTTTTGGATGGAGATCATCCAATAAAGATAAGGGTGGGTTGAGTCGCTCTTGGCGGTGATTCATCTAATCGGGCATGGAAACTCGGCTACCGGTTTCAGTACTCGATTTGGTGGGGATGCGGCCAGGGGAGTCTGCGGGGAGCGCGATCACCCGGTCGGTTGCTTTGGCGCAGCATGTGGAAAGGCTCGGTTTCCGGCGGTATCTGCTGGCGGAACACCACTCCATTGAAGGACTTGCGTGTTCGGCAACGGCGGTGTTGATCGGACATGTGGCGGCGGCCACCAAAACCATCCGTGTCGGAAGCGGCGGAGTGATGCTGCCCAACCATGCTCCGCTAGTGGTGGCGGAGCAGTTTGGGACACTGGATGCGCTGTATCCGGGGCGGATCGACCTGGGGCTGGGGCGGGCTCCGGGGGGCGATTTTGCCACCATGCGGGCGCTGCGGCGGGATCTGCAGCAGAGCGGAGATGACTTTCCGGCCTTGCTCGAAGAGTTACGGGCGTACCTGGGGCCTGCCAGGCCGAACCAGGCGGTGAAGGCGATTCCCGGGCAAGACAGCAACGTGCCGATCATTTTGCTTGGGTCCAGCGGATTCAGCGCCCAGCTCGCCGCGATGCTGGGACTGCCGTTTGCGTTTGCGGCCCACTTTGCGCCGGATTATCTGTACACTGCGGCGGATCTTTACCGCGACAACTTTCGGCCGAGCGCGGTGCTTCGCCAACCCCACCTGATGATTGGCGTGCAGATTATTGCCGCCGAATCAGACGCCGCGGCGCGGCGGCTGTTCACTACGCCGCAACAGCGATTCCTGCAATTGATCCGCAACCAGCCCGTGGTGTTGCTGCCTCCGGTGGATTCCATGGCGCCACTGTGGCAGGACTTTGAGCGAGCTGCCGTGGAAAGCAAGCTGGGCGCGGCGATTGTGGGATCTGACGCAACCGTAAAGACAGGTATTGAGAAGTTAGTCAGGGAGACCGGCGCCGACGAGTTGATTGTTGTGACGGATACCTACGAGCATGCGGACCGGCTGGAGTCTTATGAACGGGTCGCCAGGATTGCCGGCTCAGTTGAGGTCAAAACGGCGGAGCAGGTGAGTGCTTCCGGGATTTAACGCTTTAATGCCAAGGCTGAGATGTTAAGGCCAGTCCTGCGCAGCGTGATAGACGCGGAGGATTTCGACCCCTCGTTCTGACACCTCATACA
>JBARKD010000504.1:0-4137 GCA_049800615.1 Acidobacteriaceae bacterium
CGTCGTCAGCAGCGTAGTGCATCTTGTCAATGGTCCATGCGCCGTTGGTCCAGGCCGCTTCCAGGGTGACGGTCCTGCCTGGAAAATGATCGTCGAGGTCGGCAATGGTTACGTGATCGCCATTCAAGCTCTTGACCCGCAACCTGCGACTGAACCCGTCCTGCGATTTCAGTTTCCACTCTGCGCCGGTAGTGAACGCTTGCGGAGCGCTGATGGTGTTCCAATCCCGGGCCGTCCCGGCAAACACGGCGATATCCATGTTTTCCGTGATCGCACCGTGATAGGCGACGAAGTAGGGCGGCTGGCTGATTTCGGTCCAGACGTCGGCAACGCTGACCTTGTTGCCGATCTTAAGGGCCGAGCCCTCTCCGGCGACCGCTGACCGCTCGCGGTACATAAGTACCGGTGGCTGCAGGCCAGCCGGCGAAATGCCACCGCCGCGCTCGCTGATGTCGGACCCCTGAATAAACTGCCACGACACTGGCTGGCCTTCATGGTCGACAAACCGCAGCAGATAAGTTGCTCCGGTTCCCGCATTCTCGGGCCGGTCGAGCTGCATGGTGGTCAGGTATGCTTCGCCTCCTGAGCGTTTATCGATATCCAGCATCTGCTTCTGGTTTGTATAGTGCACACGCTTGCCCGTCGCCCGTTCGGTGAGCACGGCGTCATAGAGTGGGGTCGAGCCGGCAGCCGGATCGACATAAAGCTCAATCATGGTGTAAGGAAGCTCCGCCCCGACCCACTGCACGAATTGTTCCGGCCAGTGCCGGTAAACGATCTGTTCAGGTGCAATCGGCGCGGGAATCTGAGCGAACATGGTTGCTGCACTGCCCAGAAGCAGAGAAGCGGTTAGCCGTTTCAACATGGTGTCTCCTTTGCGGTTAGCCTTTGCGGTTAGAAGGTGTAACGGATGCCAAACTCCACCCGCCGCGCAGCCTCTGCGGCGAGGGGTTGGGCGAATGTCGGTGAGCCGACCACGCTGCCCACCGCGCTCACGTTGGTCTGGTTGAGAAGATTTGCCGCGCGCACATTGACCATGACGCTCTGATGCCGGTCCGTCGAAAGCCCATGCCCGGAAAGCTCGAAGGTGCGGCTTAGGTTGGTGTCGAGATGAACGAGCGCCGGCATCGTACCCACATTTCGTCCCAGAGAACCATTGATGGCCGTCGTGTTCAGCAGGCCGAAGGGAGTCTGGTAGGTGCCCGTTCCCTGCTGTGTGGTGAGCGATGGGCGGTCATTGAAGACGCCGTCGCCGTTGTTATCGATTCCCGTGGTTGCGTTGTAGGGATCGCCCGAGGAGGCATCGAACTGGCTGGTCAGCGACAGTTTTGCCGGCAGGTTGAGTTGGCCGATGGCAAACAAGCGGTGCGTCGACTCCCAGGAGGCGCGAGCCGTTTCCCCATGATCGGAATAGCTGGACTGGGGAAACAGTGTGGCCGTGTCCGCATCTGTCTTCAGGTTGAAATACAGGTAACCGACAAAGATACCAAAGCGCTTGTAACTGTGTTGATCTGCTCCCACAAAGATCACCTGGCCGTGAAGATGCCCGGTATTTTCAAACTGGAAGAGGTTTTTCCCGGGTGCGAAAGGACGCGGAGCGAGCAAAGGATTCGTCGTCGCGTCATTCACCAGAGGCGCGTTGATGTTGCGCGAGCGAAGTGTTCCCCAGGCTTGCCCGTCAAACAAATTGGCCTGGACATGCCAATGCTGTGGTAGTTGGTGCTCCAGGCCAACCTGTGACTGGAACGACCATGATTGGCTCAGGTTCGGCGCGAACTGCCGGGTCGTAGCTACGGCGATGGTAGAAGGCGTGGGCGCCAGCGGTTGATTGAACGAAGGCGAGTATAAAAGCAGTTGCGATTGCCGCAACCCGTTGAGGCGGTATGCCTCGGTAGTAACGTCCGGGGTGACTGGGCTCGAGAATAGTCCGCCGCGTACGTGGAGGACCCAGCGCTGCTTGTGGTCGGGCGACCACGCGAGGCTGACTCTGGGAACCAGGTTTCCGTAGCTGCCAGGCGAAGTTTGCAGAGCATAGCGCAATCCGAGCGAAAGAGACAGGTTGGACCTGACGCTCCACTGATCCTGCGTGAACAGCGCCACACGCCACTGGGCAAAGGGAACCAGTGGCTCGCCCTGGGTGACGTTATACGTCGTCGGAACCCCGCCGGGCAGGTCAAGCAACGTTCGCCGGTACTGTTCCAGTCCTGAAATAGCAGTCTGTTGTCCGCCGTTGTCGAGAGCCGGAGCCAGTCCCCCTCCAAAAACGAATGCGCCGTTAAATGTGTCCGGATCGTAGTCATGGACCAGAATGCCAAGCGAGGCTACGCCGAGTTTCAGGGAGTGCTTGTGATGGGTCCACATCACGTCGTCGTCTACCTCGAGGTCACGCTCGCGATTTTTGAGCAATCCCGCTGTGGCTCCGCCGCCCGTGAAAGCACCGGCCACCTGGAGGCTGGGAGCAATCGACAGCGGTACATCCTGCGTGCTCTTCCAGGTGAAGCCGATATGGGTTTCGTGCAGGAGGGTTGGGTTCAGCGTCACAATATCGGTCAACCTCAGATCCTGTTCGCTGACTGTGCTGTTGTATCCCGCCTCAGCCAGAGTCAGACCACCGCTGCCCACGTTGTCAGAGTCGTTGACGTTGGCCGTGTAGGTAGCCGCCAGCATATTTTTTGCGCTGAGCTGCCAATCCGTGCGTGCGGAGCCGATCCACAAGCGCTGCGGCGCCGGGACATTCTGGCTCAGTGGCGCCTCTTCGTTCTCGCTATTGAGCACCACCGCGTTGACCACGTTGAATTCGTGGATGTCACGTCTTTCCAGGGCAAGAAAGAAATCGCTTTTCTGCTTACGAATCGGACCGCCGAACTCGAACCCATAGCGCCGTTTGCCGGCAGCCGTTTGGCTCAGGGCGAAAGGATCGGTGGCGTTCAGTACGGAGTCGCTATCGTTGAAAAACAGAGCACCATGCAGCGAATCTCGTCCGGGCTTGGTGAAAATCTCCACCCGGCCGCCCTGGTAAGGCGGCCGGTCGTACTCGGATGAGAACAGGTCGGGATTTACGCGTATCGAGGCAATCGACGATTTCGGCGGAAGGCTGCTGCTGTTTTGAAAGCCGTCTACGGTGATGATGGCCTGTCCTGGAGCGCCCCCACTGGTGGCCGCGAGCACCTGCAGCTGCCGCTTGAAGTCATCGGGATCGTCGGCCATGCCTTTGAGATCCTCCGCCGTGAGTGTATGCGTGCCTGCGCCGTGGTCGGCGTCAACCGAAACACCGTTGCTCTCGCCCACCTCGATCTCCGTATGAACCTCCGCGATGCGAAGATGCACTGTGAGCTTCTCTGTTCCTGTCCCGTTGACCACACTTTGCGCAAATCCGTTGGCGTCGACGGTGACTTGGTAAGCTTCGGTCTCACGGCAGCGGAGGACAAAGACACCATGATTGTCCGTGACAGTTTCTTGATCGCCCGAGCGAACGGCGGCGCCGGCAACAGCCGCGCCGGAAGGATCAAGCACAGTACCTGATACAGTGCAATTTTCAGCGTGCAGGGTCGTGCCCATGCAGAGGAGCAGGAAAATCCATCGGGTCATAAATCAGCCTCGACTTACAATCCGAGAATCTCAGGGGACACACCAAGGAAGTAGTGCAGGTTGTCACGAAAATCAGATGACAACTGTCATGCGTAAATTTAAACAGACATGACTAAAGCGCCTTAACTCTTCTACAGGGAACGAACGAATTGAGACGCAAGCCTATCCTTTGTCATTCCGAGAGCCTGTGACTTTTTGCCCTGAAGGGGCGGGGCTGAAAGAGTCTGCGTGAGAATTGCCCTTATGGGAGCGAAACCCAATCCAAGCCACAAGCCTCTCCTTTGTCATTCCGAGCGCAGCCGAGGAATCTGCAGTTTTCCTAAATCAGCCACAGAGTTGTCATTGCGAGAGCCTTTGACTTTTCGGTTTTGAAGGGGCGGGGCTTCAGCCCCGCCGTCCAATCGAACAATCAGCGACCGGCTTTCAGCCGCTGAGGGTAAAATTCGACAGGAAATCCTTAACGAGACGACCATTCGTGAGTCCACCAACACCAATGACGCCGGCCGCATCAACCAATCCGCGCGGGCGATATAGACTTCTGCTCGCGAT
>JBARKD010000505.1:0-11979 GCA_049800615.1 Acidobacteriaceae bacterium
ATGGCCCATGCAAGAGCGGTGCTAGCCACCCGGGAAAAAATAAGCTGCCAGATCAAACCGCGTGCGCTGTCAAGTTTCAGTACGATCAGAAACGCGCCAAAGGATAGCCCAGCCAGGATGGCAAGGCCAAGAGCAAGCGGCCGTGGTTTGCCCGCGGGTGCGTAGGCGATCAGCGTGATGGCGGCTGCCGCCAACACGAATCCCGCGATTTGGCTGGATTTGGGAGCGCCCTGCATGAAAAACGCATAGACCACCGGCACCAGCGCTGTGAGCAATCCGCTCAAAGCCGTGGTGATCCCCATCTCGCCCAGCGCTAAAGCCTGATAGTAAGCAATGAGCGCCACGCCGCCAAACGCTCCCGCGCCCAATCCCCTGAGAACAAAGTGACCTGCTGGATAGGGAGCGTGCGTAAGCATGGCGCCCAGCAGGAGCAGAACCAGGCTGAGACCATGAGCCAATGCCACCACCAGGACGACGTTGGCCTTGCGCGTGGCGAGACCACCCAGAAAATCGCTGGCTCCCCAGAACGCCGAGGCCGCCAACCCCAGGCCCACAAAACTCAGGCCCGGAGAAAGCGCTATCTGCGTCATCGCGATAGATTGGTCGCCGTCGGGTAGTAGCCCCTTGGGGCTTTGACGTCGAGGTCCGGACGCAGCACATCAACCTGGATGGAGCGATATTTCCCGTCCAGGACTGGCTGCTTGCTGTAGTAACCGAGCGTATATTGCGTGCGTGCCAGCGCAGCAAGGGATGTAAAGCTCCGCTGGATCCCGTTTTGGGAAAACTCGGAGTAGAGATGCCCGCCGGTCGCGTCCGTATAGCGCGGCAGGATGTTATCCGGAGAGAGCGGCAGCAGCGGTAGTTTGAACCGATCCAGATATCCCAAACCCCAGGTAGCCGAATCTCCCACCAGCGTTCCATAAACCTGGACCTGGTGTCCTTCCAGGTATTGGACCACTTCCTTGAAGTTGGCCTTGCTCCGCGATTCCTTTCCGTCGCTGATCACGTAGATGATGCGCCGGAAATCCTTGGGCCGCGTGGAAAGAGACTTGCCGGCCGCCAGAATGGCGTCGTTCAGAGTATGAATCTCCTTCGGGAGCACCAGGACGCCGCTCGCGTTTCCACGTTGAGGGGCAAGATTCGGGTCCACTTGCCTTCCATTGATCGTCGGGCCTGCGGAAAATGGCCCGCTTAGCGTCGGCGCACCCATGTAATCGCCTTCTTTTTTCGACGCCTGGAGCACGGCCGGAATTCGGGCACTGGTTGCTGCCGTAAAATCTGTCGGATTGTTTACTCCGTCGGCATAAGTAAAGACCGCAATCTCGTCATACGGCGTGAAGGCTCCCTGGATGGCTGCCAGGCTTTCGTTCACCTTCCGCATCGTGTCCCGGGGCAGGCTTTGGTCGATCACCAAAGCAACCGAAAGGGGAACAGCGTCCGCGCTGAATACAGCGATCCGCTGCCGCACGTTGTTCTCGTAAATGTGAAAGTCGCGGTAGGTGAGTCCAGCTACCTGCTGATGCTTCTTGTCGAGCACAGTGACCGGCACGGTCACGAAGTTGACCGTAGTGCGAAAAGTTGCCAGGTCCTTATTTAACTGCCCTTGCTGGGGTACGACCGGCGGCGCTTGCTGTACCTGATCCTGGCCGGGCAAGCTGGATCCCGGAGACTGAGCGGGATTCGTCCCCTGGTCGGTCTGGTTGTCTTGCGCCCCTTTGCCCGGGGTCATGCCGGAGGTGATCTTGTCCAGGCTGTTACTCTGCTGCGGTGTCGGTGCGTCCGGCACGCTCTGATCCTGCGCTACCTGCTGTTGCCCCAAAAGCCCCGCAGAGACAACGCACGGCGCAAACAATACGATCCCCAAGACACCCTGCCTTACCAGAAGACCCCCCAGGCGGACGACTTGGTTCATGGCCATCCTCAGTTCCGCAACTCTATTGTGACTTACTATTGGAAACATAAGATTACCAGACAGCCGACTGGTGTTGTACGGGCCGGTTCTGTTTGCCTGGAGGTATCGTTTCCCATGTCCCTCCGTCTAACCTCCATGAAATTGCGTCTTCCGCGCCCGTCTTGGGTGGTGGTGCTGGGTGCTTTATTGTGGGCAGCGACTCTGCACGGCGTGTCTCAGGTTGCGCCGTCACCGGATGCTCCGCCCCAGGGGCCCGCTGGCGATCCACATCAGGACGAGCCGCAGGAGCCGGTCGCGACTCTCAAGGTCAACGTCAACCTGGTGAGCCTTTACTTCACGGTTCACGACAAGCATGGCGCGCTCATCCCTCATCTCACCAAAGACGACTTTAACGTTCTCGAAGATAAAGAGCCGCAGAAGATCAAAAACTTCGCCGCGGAAAACGATCAGCCCCTGACTTTAGGCATCCTGCTCGATACCAGCGGCAGCCAGCAGAATGTTTTGCCTATGGAGCAGCAGGCAGGCGCGGCCTTCTTAAGCCGGGTCCTCCGCTCCAAAGATGAAGCATTCCTCATCTCGTTCGATGTGAACGTGGATTTGCTTTCCGACTACACCAACAACGCCAATGCGCTGTCCCGCGCCATGGACAAGGCCCAGATCAACGTTGGCTCCGGAGGCGGAGGCATTCCCGGCTTGGGCCAGGGCCCCCTGCCCACTTCCGGAACACCGCGGGGAACGCTGCTCTATGACGCCGTGTACCTGGCCACGCATGACAAGTTGCAGCAGGAAACCGGTCGTAAGGCGATCATCATTCTTTCCGACGGCGAAGATCAGGGCAGCATGGAAAAACTGTCCGGCGCCGTAGAAGCCGCGCAGAAGGCCAATAGCATTGTCTACGTCCTGCTGATTGCCGATCGCGGTTTTTACGGCCGCGGCATGTACAACATCGGCTATAGCGGCGATCAAGCCATGAAGAAAATGGCCGAAGAGACCGGCGGCCGCGTCATCGACGTCGGAAACAACGGCAAGAAGATGGAAGCCGCGTTTTCCCAGATCGAAGAGGAGCTGCGTACCCAATACGTCGCCAGCTACACCCCGACCAATGGCAAGCTGGACGGGTCTTATCGCCGCATCGACGTAGAGTGCAAGCAGGAAGGGTTGAAGGTGCAGACGCGCAAGGGCTATTACGCCATCGCACCATCCAACTAAAGTTCTCTTCGCTCTGTCCCGCTTGATGCGCTTACGGGTGCCCCATCCTACGCGTTCTTTGCGTAGGGTGGGAAAGCAGATCTAAATCGCGCCGGTCTAAAGAAAGATCCATCCGTGGAACGCACTGGTCGTAAGATGTCCTGCATGACATCGGAAGACCCCTCCCTTCGCTATCCGATTGGCAGTTTCAAACGCGCGGAATCCTTCACGCCGAAAGAACGAAGCACGGCCATCGAGGGCCTGCGTCAGCTTCCGCAAAACCTGCGCTCGGCGGTGAATCCCCTCTCCGCCGAACAGCTCGAAATTCCCTACCGGCCCGGTGGCTGGACCGTACGCCAGCTCGTGCACCATGTGGCGGATAGCCACATGAATGCCTATAGCCGGGTTCGACTTGCTTTGACGGAGGAGTGGCCGACGATCTTTGCCTATCGGGAAAACCTGTGGGCGAACCTTGAGGACGCCCGCACCACGGCGGTAACAACTTCGCTCGATCTGCTCGACGCGCTCCATCGGCGCTGGGTAGAACTTTTCTCCTCGCTCGAAGAAAAGGACTGGAAGCGCGGCTACACGCATCCTGAGAATGGGCGCCAGTCCGTCGAACAGGCGCTCATTCTCTACGATTGGCACGGCCGCCACCATACCGCCCATGTGACCCGGCTACTCGCGCGCCTGGGCCGGTAGCAAGGCGAAGTGGATACCCCCGGCCACTCCGCAGTTCCTCCCGCGGAGCTGGCTCGCCTGCTGGAAGAATTTTTTCTCGATCATCCCCGGGCGGCATTGCTCGAGGACGGGCGCGTGCTTTTCGAGATGGCGACCTCTCATTACTCGATCTCGGCCGAACACGGACGTTGCGTGCTCCATCTATGGTCGGAGGAACGCAACCTCGTTCGTACGGTCCTGGGACTGGAAGCACGCAAAGAGAGACTGCGTATCCTCGTGCGCCGTCTCGGTACGCAGCGCGCTCAAGCTCTCGAAGTAGTCAAGGATCGCGATCTAAGGACCCCTGCGGCCCGCGCGCTCTCCCGCAGCCGGTATCTGCCCTTTCTCGAGCGACTGCTCACTCGTAACTTTAACGATTACAAACTGGAAAGCCTCAGCTCAGCCATGGATCTGGAGCACAGTTTCGGACCGGCCTACGCACGAGGCCTGCTGGCGCGCGGTCAACAATGTTGGGCCTGCATCGGCGTAAACGGCGACGAGAGCCAGGCCACCCTGGACGGTGTGCTCACCCTGGGCATACTCTGGCTCGCCTATTGCCGCGACCACTCGGCCGGCAAAAGAGTCTGCCAGGGACTTAAGGTCATCATGCCTGCTGGAAGCGGCGCCACCACACGCGCCCGCATGGCGTGGCTGAATCGGAAGCTGGCGCAATGGGAGCTCTACGAAGCAGGCGTGGATGACGATGACCTGGTGCCCATCGACACAGCAGACCAGGGCAATCTCAAAATGCGTCTGATCCATGCTTTCAATCACAGTGCTGCGATCGAGCGCGCCCAGGACGGCTTGACGCGCGTCATGCGCCTCCTGCCCCCCGGCATGCAATCCCGGGTAGCCGTCGTCCCGCGCAGCGCCAATGAGGTAGCTCTATCTCTGCATGGCCTGGAATTCGCTCGCATACGCCATGGCTTTGTGCCGGACTCGTTTGCCCGGCATGCCAACGTCACCTTCGGCGCAGGAGCCAATGAAACCCCTCTCGGTGGGGAAACCGAAGCCTCCTTCGCCGAAATGATGCAGCGGTTGTTCGAGAGCCGCTGCCCCGAGGGCAACGCGCGGAATCCTCTCTTTCGTCTTCAGCCTGAATCCTGGCTTCAATCGACGATCGCCGGAGATCTCAGCTTGATTGACGACACCCTCGCAGGAAGCCCCGTTTACCACCAGGTGCCTGCCTTTTCCGCCGCCGACCGCGCCATGCTTGACTTGCTCACCGTTACGCGCAGCGGTCGTTTGGCCATCCTCGAATTGAAGGCCGGCGAGGACCTGCACTTTCCTCTTCAGGGTTTGGACTACTGGATCCGCGTGCACTGGCTGCACCGCCAGCGCAACGCATCCGGAGCAGGCGAGTTGGAGCAGAGCGGATATTTCCCGGGTGTTCCGCTTGAGGACGCGTCCCCGCTCATGTATTACGTCGTGCCCGCGCTCCGCGTTCATCCTTCGATGGAGACCATTCTCGCGCACTTATCGCCGGCCGTCGCCTGGACGCTGCTTGCCTTGAACGAGGGTTGGCGAAAAGAGCCCAAAGTCGTCTTCCGCAAGCGAAGCAGTACGGGCTTCACCCGCTGAGAGCCTGTGACTTTTTTGGCGGGTTAAAAGGCGTATTACGATTTTTTTGCTCTTAATCGAATCAGCCCCGCAGGGGCGGCTGATAGTAGCCCAGGACGTCAGTCCTGGGAAAGTTTTAAGAACACGATGCAGTCCCGTGAGGGACGACTGAAAATTACCCAGGATAAAATCCTGGGCCCTTCGGCTAATTCTCACACACGGACTGAGGTCGCGCGCCTTTCATAGCTAAAAAGTCACGGTCGCTGAGCGCAGGGTCGTCCGTTCCCACCACCGGTTCAATCTAAACCGCAACCCCCGCCAACGGCTCGAGCTGGGCGGCAAAAAACGCATCCACCGCATCCAGCACCGCGCCTGTGCTCTTCGCGTCGTAGATGCTCCTGCGTAAAATGGCTCCGCCCGGCACGCCATGCGTGAACCAGGAAGCAAACTGTTTCATTCTCCCGATCATCGCGGCCTTCTCCTCCGTCTCCTCCACCAGCATGACGAAATAGTCGCGGATCATGCGGTAGCGATCAATCGCCATCGGCTGATCGTAGGAACCAAAAGCCGTATATTGCGCGATCTGGCGGAAGATCCACGGATTGGCGGGTGCTGCTCTCCCAATCATCACCGCGTCGCATCCCGTTTCGGCAATCATCGCGCAGCCATCTTCCGGAGAGCGTATGTCTCCATTCCCGATCACCGGAATACGCACGGCGTTCTTCACCGCGGCGATATATTCCCAGCGCGCCTGCCCCGAATACCCCTGCTCCCGGGTGCGTGCATGTAGAGCGACTGCGTTCAGGCCGGACTCTTCCGCCAACCGTGCCAGCGGAACGCAGACAATGCTCTGGTCGTTCCAGCCCATGCGGAATTTCACCGTGAAGGGAATCCGCACGGCGCTGCGAACGCGCTCAAAGATCGTCGCTATGTGGGGCAGATCCCGCAACAACCCGCTGCCCCCATTGCAGCTGACCACCCGCTTAGCCGGGCAGCCCAGGTTGAGGTCGACCATGTCGAAACCGGCATCCTCTACAATCCTTGCCGCTTCGGCCAACGTTGCCGGATCGGACCCGAAAAGTTGCGCCGAGATGGGATGTTCATCTTCGTCATACGACAGATACCGCTTGCGTTTCGACTCCCGCATCCGCGAAAGCCCATCCGCCGACGTGAATTCCGTCATGATCAATCCGCAGCCGGACTGCTCATTGCTGATTGGAGCTTCCACCAGCCTCCTGGCGTCTTCGCGTGGCTGCCCGCTGAAAACACTCGCGTTGCGGATGAACCGGCGAAACACCGTATCCGTTACCCCGGCCATGGGAGCCAGAACCGTTGCCGGCGCCACCAGCACCCCGCCGATCTCGACAGAGGCCGGCACCCGAGCCATCGCCGGCATACTGTTTTCCCGCGGATTGTCCCAGCTCTTCTTCATTGAGCGACCACATAACAAAGGCCTCCGTCGCCGGAGGCCTTCGCGCTACAACCAGCTACTTTACTTGGCAGCTTTAACTTCGGGCTTCGCGCTCTCGGACTTGGCATACTTCCGGCGGAAACGCTCAACGCGACCCGCCGTGTCGACCAGCTTTTGCTTGCCGGTGAAAAACGGATGGCAAGCGGAGCAGATTTCCACGTGGATGTCGCCCTTGTGCGTCGACCGCGTCTCAAACCCTGTGCCGCACGCGCATTGCACCCGGATCGTCTTATAGTTTGGATGAATTCCTGTTTTTGGCATCGAAAAACCTTCCTGCAAGCCCGCAACCCAGGGCTCGAAATATCATTTTAGGTTATTTAGTACATTCTTTCCACTGTTCCACGCTTCGCTAGACCTGACGGCCAAACCTCGTTTGCGGTAAGTTGGGTTGAGCAATGAGCGATATATGTCCTTTCTGTGCAGGCTCGGGTCTGCGTTTGATTGTCCAGGCGGATGGAGAGCGTTACGCTCGGCCCTGCGATTGCCGCATGACCCTGCAGGCTGCGCGCCTCCTGAAGAGGGCTGGGATTCCCAAAAGATATGAGCATTGCACCCTGCAAAGCTTCGATTACGATTTCCCCCAGTCCGACCGGTCTCTTGCCCGGGCTTACGTGATTGCTCGCCAATTCGTCAACGAATACCCCCTATCCACCGAAGGCCGCGGACTTCTGCTCACCGGGAGCATAGGCGTCGGCAAGACGCACCTTGCGGTTGCCATTTTGCAGGCGTTAACCCTGGAAAAGGGCGCGCGCGGCCTCTTTTGCGACTACCGGGAACTGCTGAAACGCATTCAGGAGTCCTACAACCCGACGGTGGCCACCTCGGAGTTGCAGATCCTGGCCCCAGTGTTTGAGGCCGAGGTGCTGGTCCTCGACGAATTGGGCGCGCAAAAACCCACCGACTGGGTCTGGGACACGGTGGCGCTGATTCTCAACACCCGCTATAACGACAAACGAACCACCCTGTTCACTACGAACTATCCCAACGCGCCGGCGGCACTGTCGCGCACTGCCGACAAAGTGATTCGCGAAGAAACACTGGGCGATCGAATTGGCGAACGCATGCGCTCGCGCCTGGTCGAGATGTGCGTTGAGGTCGAAATGCGCGGCAACGACCTCCGCCAGACCGTGAAAAAGGCGCGCTTCGGATGACCCTGTCCGGTACTTAGCTGCGACAGGTACAATCTCCGTGATGCCGGATCCGGAACCCAAAGATCCCGACTTTCTCAGCTCCCAGACGACCCGGGACGCCACCTCCTGGATGCCGTGGATCATTGCTGCCGTAGTAATCCTGGTCGGTCTGGGAATTCTGGTCGCGGTCGGCGGCCACAGTGCTCCCGTCTCCCCCACCGGCGCGGGCATGGCCGACGCCGACCCCTATGCGCCCAAGCTTTCCATCAGCGGCCTCCAGATGAGCGAAGCCTCCAGCTTCTCCGGCGCCAAGGTAACCTACATCGACGGCCAGATTGCCAATGCCGGCGACAAAACCCTCACGGCCATCACCATTCAGGTAGGTTTCCACAGCGATACGGGCCAATTTGCGCAGAGGATCGCCGAGCCCTTGAGCCTGATTCGGACGCGAGAACCCTACGTCGATACCCAACCTGTCTCCGCCGCGCCGATCGAGCCGGGACAAACCCGTGACTTTCGCCTGATCTTCGATACCGTCCCCCCGGACTGGAATCTCCAGATGCCGGAAATTCGCGTGATCAGCGTTCGCGCCAAATAATCTGCCGCCTCCTGGAGTCTGGGTACGTATGTAATTCCGCGTATCGGCTGCGAGCATTTTTTGCCCACCATATAGAGAAAAGTGCACGTTTTCTTCAGCTAGCGTGGGTCCCAAAGGGACCGGAAACGAGGCTAAATGTTTCACTTAACCCTTTGGTTGTTAAGAGCTTAAAAAAAATTAATCGCAATTACCCAAATTTGGCATGCCGCTTGCACTACGTGTCGACAAGTGCGGATGACAGCGGTGTGTGTGTATTGATCCGTACTAGGTAATTAGGCCGAAAAAGGGACCAATCGTGAACAAGAGTACGGCAACTTCGGGATCAATTGCGGCAGTTTTACTCGCCGCGAGTTTGGCCGTGCCGGGCTTTGCGCAAAACAGTCCGGCTACGAGCAACACCCCGCAGGCTGGTACGACTTCCCCCGCACCTGCAAATAACTCCGCCGCCAGCACTTCCGGCGCGGCATCGGACTCATCCACCTATGCTACCGGTCAGCCTCTGCCGGCAAAATCGAACGAAGGCTTCTGGGGCAAAATGAACCCCCTGGCCCGTAAGAAGTGGGTCAATCGTCAGACAGCTCCGGTAAAAGACCGGTTGAACGAGCTCGACCAGCTTACAGCAAAGAACGCAAACGATATTAAGGACGTAGATACCCGCGCTCAAGCAGGTATTCATCAGGCGCAGACTACGGCCGATCAGGCAAACCAGCAGGCCCAGCAAGCCAGCACTCAGGCGGGTCAGGCACAAACACTGGCGCAGCAGGCCAGCACCCAGACCAGCCAGCTGAACTCGACGGTTACGAATCTTGACCAGTATCAACAGGTCGCCGATACCGAGCTGCACTTCCGCAGCACCCAGGTCGGCCTGAATGATAAGGCGAAAGAGGCTTTAGATCAGGTAGCCACCCAGCTGCAAGGGCAGAAGGGCTACATCGTCGAAGTCCAGGGCTATTCGCGTGCTCGGGGCCAGGCTGGTATTCAGAAGTCCCAGAATATGGCGGACGCAGTCGTTCGCTACCTGGTTGTCGACCACCACGTACCGGTTTACAGAATTTATCGCCTGGCGATGGGCAATGCTCCTCGCGAGGAATCCACGGAATCAGGCGCCAGCGCTACCGTTGTTCACGTAACGCTGATGCATAACAGTCTTGCGGCTTTGAACTCGCCAACAAACCAAAATAACGGCAGTTCACCGATAGGCGCGACGCAGCAACAAACACCGCAGCCCTCCCCCCGGGACGCTGCGTCGCAGCCACATCAATAACGCCGCATACAAGCTCTCACACAACGAGAGAACCAAGGCAGATTGGCCCCTCACCCGAGGGGCCCTTTTTTTGCCTTTTGCAAGCTATTGGGAATCACTTCCAGCGCTCTAGACCCAGCAGCAGAATAGTCGCCTCAATCGGACCAGCCGCGAAGGCCGGCTCAGAGCGTCGCCGCGCGGATCGCCAGCAGCGTCTCAAGCAGCGGCCTGAGATCTTTGAGGTTCAGCGCATTCGCCCCATCGGATTTGGCATTTGCCGGATCATCATGGACTTCCAGGAAAACGCCATCCACCCCCGCGGCCACCGCGGCTCGAGCGAGAACAGGAATGAACTCAGGCTGCCCCCCTGACTGTCCCCCCGCCGCGGACGGGGTTTGCACCGAATGCGTTCCGTCAAACACCACCGGGGCGATCTTGCGCATGATCGCGAGCGAGCGCATATCAACCACCAGGTTGTTGTATCCAAAAGAGAAACCGCGTTCCGTCAGCAGAACGCGCGGATTGCCCGCAGCGCTCACCTTCTCCGCCGCGTAGCGCATATCCCACGGCGCCACGAACTGGCCCTTCTTGATGTTTACCGCTCGACCGGTTCTGGCGGCTGCTACCAGCAGGTCGGTCTGCCGGCAAAGAAAAGCCGGGATCTGCAGCACGTCCACCGCTTCAGCCACGCGTTCGCAATCGTCCGGCAGGTGCACGTCGGTGATCACTGGAAGGCCCGTTGCCTCGGCGATCCGGCGCAGGATATCCAGGCCTTGCTTGACGCCGGGCCCGCGGAAACCCGCGGCCGAAGTGCGATTGGCCTTGTCGTACGAGGCCTTGAAGATGTAGGGCAGACCCAGGTCGCCGGCGATGCGCTGGATCGAGTCCGCCATAAAGCGCGCATGGGTTTCGCTCTCGATCACGCAGGGCCCCGCGATCAGGAAGAGCGGCCCCGACCCAACCCGCACCGAGCCGATTTCGAAGTCGTTCATGGCCGCGACCGGGTGAGCCGGCCATTCTCCGCGTTTACGTCCTGTCGGCTCCCGGACTCCGCCTGCCTCCGCAGCCTTTGCTGGTACGACGCCGCGATAAACGAGCGGAACAAGGGGTGCGGCTCCAGCGGCTTGGACTTGAACTCAGGATGGAACTGGCAACCGAGAAAAAACGGGTGGTCCGGCAGCTCGACAATTTCCACGTACGTCTGATCCGGTGTCGTGCCCGTAATCCGCAAGCCGGCGCCGGTCAGCAGCGCCTCGTATTCCCGGTTGAACTCGTAACGATGACGGTGCCGTTCACTGATTTGCGTCGCTTCGTAGGCTCGCGCCGCGATCGAGTCTCCCACCAGCACGCAAGGCCAGGCCCCGAGGCGCATGGTGCCACCCATCTCCTCTACGCCGGTGAGCTCCCGAAGTTTGAAGATAATGCGATGCGGCGTCGCCGGATCGAACTCGCTCGAGCTGGCCCCCGCCAGCCCGCATACATTGCGCGCGAACTCAATGCACGCCGTCTGCATGCCCAGGCAGATGCCGAAGTAGGGAACCTTGTTCTCACGCGCATACCGGATGGCGTTCAGCATGCCTTCGATGCCGCGCTTGCCAAAGCCCCCCGGAACCAGGATGCCGTCGAAACCCGCAAGCACCGACTCGTACTGCCGGTCGCCCGCATGCTTGCTCTCCAGGCCCTCGGCTTCGAGCCAGGTAACGCGCAGCTTGAGATCGTAGGCCAGCGCCCCGTGGATCAGCGCTTCCTTAAGCGATTTGTAACTGTCTTCGTACTCTACATACTTGCCGACGATGCCGATGGACACCTCGTCCCGCGGGTTGTAGCACCGTTCCACCAGGTGTTTCCACCGCGTCAGGTCGGGCTCCCGCGCCTCAATGTGCAGATACTTGAGCGCCAGTTTATCCACGCCCTCCTGGGCGAACGTCAGAGGCACCTCGTAAATCGAATCCACGTCTTTCGCGGCAATCACCGCCCGCTCCTCCAGGTTGCAGAAGAGGGCGATCTTGCTCTTCACCTCGTGCGCCAGGAATCGATCCGTCCGGCACAGCAAAATATCCGGCTGGATTCCGATCGAGAGCAGTTCTTTGACGGAGTGCTGCGTCGGTTTGGTCTTCAATTCTCCCGCTGCCGCAATCCACGGCACCAGTGTAACAT
>JBARKD010000506.1:0-9448 GCA_049800615.1 Acidobacteriaceae bacterium
GAGGTTCGCTCAAGGGGGTCGGCCGCGCGGGGGAGATCGTATGGAGCCGCGCCTTCGTCGAGGGGGGACGGCTGCATGTAGACATCGGGCTAGGGTCGGTCGTGGAGCTTCCCAAGGAAGAAACATCGCGACGGTCGAAGGAAACCACATCGCAGTGGCCACTGGTAAGCGCAATGTTCCACGGCGTCTCGCGGGATGCTTTCATGGCGCGCCATCGAGCCAATCATGTCAACATTGCCTACGCCGCGGATGAGAAATCGGCGATTCAGGCGCTTGCCCTCAAAGCGGCTATGTTCCATGCGCTCGGAGTTCAAGTACACTTGTGCGGCCATGCCCCGCTGGCCTGAAGCTGCGGTTAGACCTTCTTCGCTTCTACGGCTGCGCCGGCATAACCGGGTGGATACTGCATGAGCATCAATTCGTACATCGTCAAAGCGACGGTAGTCGGCGCTTTGGGCGGCTTACTTTTCGGATTTGATACAGCCGTAATTTCCGGCACGACGGAGGCACTGACTTCGGTCTACCATCTGTCGCCTTTTCTGCTGGGCGTAACTGTTTTCAGCGCGCTTGTCGGAACCGTGATTGCCTCTTTGCTTGCCGGCTTTCCGGCTCAGCGCTATGGGCGGCGGTACACGCTGCGCATCATGGCGCTGTTGTACATAATCTCGGCACTTGGCTGCGCGTTCGCCTGGAGTTGGAGTGCTCTGATTGTGTTCCGTTTCATCGGCGGCCTGGCGATTGGAGGCTCCTCGGTCATCGGACCCATGTACATTGCCGAAATCGCGCCGCCCGACTGGCGGGGAAGATTGGTGGGCTTTTTCCAGGTGAATGTGGTGGTCGGCATCTTGCTTGCGTACATGTCGAATGCCCTCATCGGCGTTCTCCACCTGGGAGCCCTCCAGTGGCGCTGGCAACTGGGGGTTTCCGGAATCCCCGCCCTGCTGTTCCTGATCACGCTGTACTTCATTCCGCGAAGCCCGCGCTGGCTGGTTATGAGCAGCCACTCGGATGAGGCGCTGGGGGTAATACGGCTTACCGGCATAGTCAACCCTCAACAGGAGCTTGATGAGATTGCGGCTTCGGTCCACCTCGAACGCGCCTCGTCGTCAGACCCGCTTTTCTCGCGGATGTACCGCAAGCCGGTGATCCTGGCCCTTACCGTCGGCATGTTCTGCCAGCTCTCCGGCATCAATGCGGTCCTCTATTACCTCAATGACATTTTTGCCCTTGCCGGGGCGAGCGGCATGTCAGCCAGTCTGCAGGCGGTTGCCGTAGGCGCGACGAATCTGGTAGCGACATTAGTAGCCATGTCGGTCATCGATTATTTTGGCCGCAAAAAGCTGTTATTGGTGGGCACAGCAGGACTCGCCTTCTGCCTGGCTGCCATCGCGACGATCTTTTTCACGCACCAGCACATGAATTGGCTCATCTGGTTCCTGATGATCTACATCGCGCTTTTCGCGATTTCGCAGGGTGCGGTGGTCTGGGTCTACATCAGCGAGGTTTTCCCCAACCGTGTGCGGGCCAAAGGGCAAAGTCTGGGGAGTGCCTCGCACTGGGTTACGAATGCCATCATTTCCCTGGTGTTTCCCGTCATGGCGACTTCGTCGGGAGCGTATCCCTTCTTGTTTTTCGGCATCATGATGGTGCTGGATTTCTTCCTGGTGCTGTTCTACTACCCCGAGACCTCCAGCATCTCTCTCGAACACATGCAACAGCACCTTGGCCTGGATGAACTGAAAGGATCGTAGACATAAACCATGAAAAGCCTGGTCCTGTTTTCTATCGTGGCAGCCGGCTGCGCTTTGGCGCTCGGCGCGCAAGTCTCCGACTGGCAGATCGATCCGACACAGCAACAGACCTATATACCGCACCGCGCCTCTAGTAGTGATCCGACAGGCGGAAACCACGATGCCAGGACGGTTGACTCCGGCGCGACCCTTACTGTTCTCGACGCCGATGGACCGGGAGTGATTGCTCACATCTGGTTCACCATCGCGGACAACGAACCTTATCACCTCAAGCGGATCGTGCTGCGCATGTACTGGGATGGACAGTCGGCGCCAAGTGTAGAAACGCCGATCGGCGACTTTTTTGGCCTCGGCCTGGGCGACTACCACCCGTGGGAATCGGCGGTGTTGTCGGTGGGCAGCGACAAGAGTCTCAATTCGTTTTTCGCCATGCCCTTTGCCCATCACGCTCGCATCACGGTGACCGATGAAGGCGAGCAGCCCATCCGCGCTTTTTACTACAACATCGATTACCGCACCTATGCGCACCCGCTGCCTGCCGCGACCTTGTATTTTCATGCGCAGTACAACCAGGCCCAGCCGAACCGTGGTTGGACCAACGACTGGAAAAGCAATGGGGACCCTGCTGTCAACAACAAGCCCAATCTGGACGGAAAGGACAACTACGTCTGGATGGAGGCCAAAGGGCACGGCCAGTACATGGGCGTCACCATGTCCGTTCTGCAAAACCAGGACCGGTGGTGGGGTGAAGGCGACGACATGTTTTTTATCGACGGAGCCGCAATGCCATCGATCGCGGGGACGGGCAGCGAAGATTATTTCTTAGGCGCGTGGGATTTCGGCGGAAAGCCATTCTCGTATCAGCTTTACGGAGCGCCTGTGGTCGGCCCGGAAACGGCAGGAAGCAAATCGAGCGTCTACCGCTTCCACCTGGACCAGCCAATTCCATTCTCCAAATCATTCAAGGCAACCATCGAACACGGCCACGCGAACCACCGTTCGGACAATTTCTATTCTGTTGCCTATTGGTACCAGGGAGAGCCGAGCGAACCGCTGCCGCCTCTGCCGCCGGTTCAACAAAGACTGCCTGCATTGCAGCCGGTGGGAGGGCCTGGCAATTCGCCGAGTATCGCGGGAGCGCCATAGGCTGGTTTTCGCCGTATCCTTCACGAAGCAAACCCGAGTCTTCGCAAGCACCGGCACCGCTCCTAGCTGTGCATGGAACGCCGTTGCAGCAAAAGGGCTGCCGCACCCCGCAGCCGGGCGACATCCCCTTCATAAGTTGGGATGAGGCGCGGGGGATTTCCCGCCAGAGTCGATGCGGCCAATTCCGCTTCGATGATTCCGGCAAAGTGGTGCCATGCTGAAATCACATCGCCGGCAACCAGAACCGCCGCGGGCGATAAAGCAGCCGTGACCATGCGCAACCCCTTCCCTAAATACCGGGCTTGGCGCTTCAGAGCTTCCAGCGCGTGTTGATTTCCCTCTTCCACAAGACTGAGCAATTCGTGAAAACTGATGCGCCCGGTTTTGGGCTCCAACTCGCCGTAGTAGCGCAAAGCAGCGTTGCATGACGCAAATACTTCCCAGCAGCCATTGGCTTTGCAGGCGCAACGCGGGCCAGATGGATCGAGGGGAATATGGCCAAACTCGCCCGCCATCCCATGCTGGCCGGATACCAGGTGACCGTCGACCATAATGCCCGCGCCAATTCCCTCTGAAACGGTAATGAGCACGGCGTCACGAATTCCGTCCATTCTTCCGAACCACAGCTCCGACATCAGACATGCAGTCGCGGCATTTTCCATTTCCGCGGGAAGCCCCAGGGCACGCTCAATGCTGTGCTTGATATCGAATGCGGGCCAGTGCAGGTTGGGGGCGAAAATGAGTTGCTGCGTTCCGTTATCGACACGGCCCGGTACGCTGATGCCGATACCCTCGATCGATTTCCCCGGATAGTTGCTGGAGGTCTCTCTTAAACGATCGACAATGCCCTGAACTGACTTGGCAGGATTGGATCGGATGGGCAGGGCGGACTGAAAGAGCAGGCGGCCATTCAAGTCGACCATGGCCACGGTCGCCTTGCGCGGATGAATATCAACCGCCAGCACCACCAGGTCGTCATTGAGCTGGAGAAGGGTCGGGCGGCGCCCTCGGGGAAGGCGCGCCGTAGCCCCCTCCTTGATCCATCGCTCTTTGATCAGCTGCTCGATAATCTGGGAAACGGTACTGCGCTGCAAGCCGGATCGCCTTGCCAGATCGGCGCGGGAGATAGGCTGCCGGGCGCGGATGAATTGCAGCACGATATCGCGGTTGATGCGGCGCGCGGTCTCGCTCGAGGCCAGTGCAACAGCGCTTAAGTCGACCCGCCGCATGCCTTTCATCGCTGGTTTCGCTTTCGCCGAACGTATATCTCCCAAAGCCAATCCAATTCGCGCAAACGGTTCAAGAGCCAGATTCAATGTACAACGCCATCATCTTCGCGGCCATGACGATCAACCCTCCCTGCCGGGAGCCGCGGAGAAGATTGGGCATTCACAAGGATCCGGGCGGCCATATATAGTTTGCGACGCATACGAATTATAATGGCAGTGAATTGGCGGGGTTTTTCAAATATCGCCGCGCGTACGTCATTCCAACCCTTGGGGCCATCGATGAACTCACTGAGACGGGCCGCTCTCACTTGCGCGGCGCTCATTTTTGCATGGATTCTGCCGGCGTGGGGAAAGAAACCGGCAGCCGTGAATGTTACGTTCGATAACTCAGTTACCGTCATCGAGAGTGCGGGGTCGTCTGGCCCTGTGCGTCTCGCCACCAACGATTTGCTTCAGGATCTCAGCAAGGTGCTGGGCGCTACGCCCCGGCTGGTAAACAACCTGGACGAAGCAGGCCCTGTTTCCATTCTGATAGGGCAAGGCCCCGAACCTCCCTTTGGAGTGAAATGCACCATGGCGCACGATACGGAGACCTTTGCTTTCTCCTTGGCCGCGCTGCCAGGAAAACAGAGAGCCAGGCGCGCCGTGTGCCTGACCGGAGCAGACATGCGGGGGACGATCTTTGCCGTCTACCAATTTTCGCAATCCTACCTGGGCGTCGATCCGATGTATCTCTGGACGGACAAGCAGCCTGAGAAGCGCAGTTCGATAACACTGCCCCCCGACTTTCCGCGCGTTTTTCCAGCGCCTGTATTCAAGTACCGCGGATTCTTTCCCAATGATGAAGACCTGCTCACCGGGTGGATACCCGCAGCAAAGGGCGAACAGACAGGGATCTCTCTGAAGACCTGGGACAACATCTATGAAACGATCCTGCGCCTGAAAGGCAACATGGTCGTGCCAGGAACATGGATTTTTCCAAACGATGCGCAGGTGCACGCAGCGGCAGATCGAGGTTTGATCATTAACCAGCATCACGCGATCCCGCTGGGCGTGAACGTGGCTCGCTGGCCCAAAGACGTTCCTTATAACTTTTCCACGCACCCGGAAATTCTCGACCGGGCTTGGACGAATGCCGTCGCGGCCTACACACCTGACGAAGAGATCCTGTGGAGTGTCGGCCTTCGTGGCCTGTCGGATTCAAGTTACGCAACCCTTGATCCGAGTGTGCGCGACAACGATCCCTTGCTAGGACAACGCGTGAGCCAGGCAATTGCCGATCAGATCCGGATCGTGCGCGCGAAATATCCCAAGGCTGAATTCGTAACAGACCTGTGGCAGGAAGGGGCGCGCCTGATGCATCAGGGCTACTTGAAAATGCCGGCCGAGGTAAAGCTCGTATGGGCAGATACGGGGTACGGAGACATGCAGGACGGTGGCCAGGTCGGGCCCACCCAGGGCGCCTACTTCCATGTCGCCATGATGAACGGCGAGGCCAATCAGCTTTCTGAGATGGTGCCGGTAGCGCGCATCCAATCGGAACTCGGCCGTTACATTCGCGCCGGAGCGACCTCGTACCTGCTGGTCAACACGAGTGACATCCGGCCTGTGGCCATGACTACGCGCGCCTTAATGGAAGTAGCCTGGGGTGGACTGGCCAACGGTCAGGAGGACGACGCTGCTTTCTATAGGAAATGGGCAAGGGAGGAGTTCGGAGCAAAATCTGCAGACGCATTGCCGGAGGTTTATCAGGAGTATTTCGCGGCCCCCGCCCTGCGGCCGGCCGCTTCTGCCGGGGCGAACTCCGGCCCACAGACTGCCGCCAGGCGCGAATATGGAGACCAGCATTATCACTCCGAAATGCGTCGCATTCTGCTGGATACGCTAAGCGAGCATCAGGTGGCCGCGATGCCCAGCCAATCCCCAAAGTGGACGTTGCCACGACTGCTTCCGAGCACCGACGCGCAAGCCAGGCATGCACAGCTTGAACGCGACATTCAGGATTGCGAAACGGCGCAGCCGCGCTGGGATGCCGTGTGGGACCATGCGATCCGCGCGGAATCAACCGTTGATCCAGACCGGCGCAGCTATTATCAGGCGGAGTTGCTCACTATGATCACGATCAATCGCGAGAGCAATCGCAGCCTCCTTCTGGTTGCAAAAGCGCTAGAAGAGGCAGAATCCGGGCAAATCGATCCGGCTCGCTCCGATATCGCCGCGGCACTGCGGGCGCTGGATGCCGTTCAGAAATCCATGACAAAAGCCGAATACGGAAAATGGGCTAACTGGTACCGGGGAGATTGGCTGACGGGCGTCTATCGCACACGGCAGCTGGTTGAAAGCTACGGGGAACACCTGCAGGACCCGCTCGCTAGCCTGCCTGCGCCTCTCAGTTGGAGTGGATGGGAGGCCTACTTCCACATCATGCAATACGAAGGAGACAGAAGCGTCGACGTGCGGTAATCTCCGCGTTGCCAGCGGGCGACTGTATTTTCGCGGCAGGTTCGGTGGCGAGCCGGGCAAACCGCAGGTCCCTCCACTTCGGTCGGGATGACAATTCTGCGGAGCGGGAAGGGATGGCTTTCCCACGAAGCTTCGTTGCGTAATTATTTTCACGGCAGGTTCGGTGGCGAGCCGGGCAAACTGCAGGTCCCTCCACTTCGGTCGGGACGACAATTCTGTGGAGCAGGAAAGGATGGCTTTCCCACGAAACCGTGGGCGGCCTTTTTACGGATTCTCACTAAACCAATAGTGGTCCTTTACTTTGGCGCCGCCCTTCTTCATCGGCGGAGGATTCTCTTTACCCCAGGTGGAGTGATTCCAGGTGAGCGCCTGCAAACCATCATGCCCTTGTGCAAACGCCATCGCAGGCTCTTCCGCTTTCTGCTCTTGTGCGTCGAATGTGACGGTGACTTGGCCGCCGCCGTCTACCCAGTGACCAAACAGCGTTGTGGTTGTGCCATTCCCAGGATCTTCTGTAACCGTGGCGGACCCATCGGGACCAAGGCTCAGGTTCATGAAGGACCCGTCTCGGCCACCGTTGTGGTTTTGTGACATATAAACGCCGGCAACCTTGGCGTGGACATTCGTGTTGCCGGCAAATACGGCTAACGGCGAAACCAGCAAAGTTCCGAACAGCGAAGCGTGAAATACCGACTTAAGCAGAAACATTAGCAGCTCGATCAACAGTGAATTTGCCGCTCGATCCTCATCCTTCGCTCCTGGTTCGAATCCGGCGTAGTCCAATCTTCGCCCGAGGAACGTGTTTTTTTAAGTCACCGGAAGTGGCAGGCTGCCACTCCGATGGGTCAAGGGCAGTGGGGCAGGAGGGTGATGCCAGAGCTTGGATTTAGCCGGTGATGATGCCCTGCGAAATGGCATAACGAGTCAGTTCCGCCGTTGTCCGCAGACCAATCTCATTCATCAGTGCATTTTTGTGGAACTCTACTGTCTTTGGAGAAATTTGCAGGACTGCGGAAATTTCCTTCACCGTTTTGCCTTCGGCGACAAGCTGCAACACTTCCCGTTGGCGCTGCGTTAACTCCCGGGCAAAAATACTGGAGCTTTGGGTCATGCCTTCCAGAGTAAGGTTGGGCAGCGCATCCTTCAGTAAGGGAGTGACGTAGATCTCACCCGCCAAAGCACATCGGATCGCAGTCAGTAATTCCTGCGTAGCAGATTGCTTGGCTACATAAGCGACGCCGCCGGCGCGAAATGCCGCACTCAAATAGTGAACGTCGATTTGTTGCGTTACGAAGACAAGCTTCACCCCGGGCAAAAGCCTGACCAGCTGGCTCGCAGCATCGATGCCGTTCAGCTCCGGCATGCCGACATCCAGAACAATGACTTCCGGCTTCAAAGTCACGGCGTCCACCAGGACGCGTCGCCCATTGGGCGAAATGCCCACAACCTCGTAGGTTTCCGCCAAAAGGCTGCGCAAACCTTCGGCAACTAAACCGTGATCGTCTGCAATGAGAATCCGATGCTTGTGCATGTTCCTCCCGTGGCATGTCGACCGTAATGTTTGTCCCTTCGGCCAGAGAAGAAGTAACCGTGTTCGCCTTCGGCACATTTTCCGTGCCATACCATGCTACGGCAGGTGTTCTGAGTCTGGTTTCCGGCATTCTTGTTTAGCGGCAATTACCGGCCGCTGGGATTCGCTCGGCAGGCTCTGTCCGGCATAGACCACTCATGGAATGAGCAAGATAGCCGTCGGCTACCAGGATCACCTGGCCTATTCACAGAAGATTTGCGTCGACTCCAATGGAAAGTACGGTTTGGCTTCAGCAAGCGGCCGCCCGGCAGCAGGCGAAGCCGCGACTTTTTGCACCAGCTCGAATCTTTATCATTTGGAAATGAAGCCCGGAACGGTAGTAGCGCGCCGACTAGGTAACTCCCTAGTTACGCGGACCCGGCGAAGCACTTACATTTGAACAACTCTGCAAGTAGCTGTGAGAAAGGCTCAAAGTGACGACACCCAATCAGGATGTTTCATCACAGCCGGAAAAAAGCTGCCAGATGAACTCCAATAACGCTGTTCTCTCATCATGGAAGGAAATCGCACAATACTTCGGCAAGGGCGTGCGAACAGTCCAGCGCTGGGAGAAGGAATTCGGTCTGCCGATTAGAAGAACCAAGCACGCCACGAAATCCACTATCTTGTGCTTTACCAATGAGATCGACGAGTGGGTTCGCGCCCAGCGATTCGCCGACGGACGGAGCGATCCTGGTGAAACACAAAGGGCCGCACTGCTTCAGATTATCGCAGCGTTGCAAGCCGAGGTCGGTGAACTCAGACGTCAGCTGGGGATAGACTACGCGAAATCTGCCTAACAAAAGCGCTTCACTCTTTGACCGGGAAGTTGCCCCCCGTGGGCAAGCAACAGCTATGGGAGCGTTATTTAGGTAAGCGTCCCCTGCGTGCTGTTGTTTGTCCTTTCAGCCTTCACGAACTCCGGCTTTACGAAAGACAGCAAGTGAGCTATCGAGGCCGGCTTTCGCGGCCGCTTCCGGCGTCATGTCTTTGGTCCGCCCGAAGACTTCTACGCTGAGCGCATCCTTGTAGTGGATGCTTTCGAGCGCCCGCAGGAAGCCGGTCAGGTTGATGACACCTTCGCCGGGTAGCAGACGCTGATTATCATGGATCTGCTCTGCAGGCAAGTTCGGCGCGTCATTGAAATGGACGTGCACGATGCGATCGCGGCCGGCGGCAACGATGTCCTCCGGGGTGGCCCCTGCATGGTGCCAGTGCCAGGAATCGAGAAGCAGCCCGACGTTGGGACCACATTCCTTGGCGAACGCGAGCATATCGTTCATGCGCCA
>JBARKD010000507.1:0-9447 GCA_049800615.1 Acidobacteriaceae bacterium
GGCAACGAGCAAAGCTGGCAATATCGCACGATCCTGGAGTGGATCCGCGGTGGAAGATTGGAAACGGCATCGGTAACAAAGTAGAGCTATGGGGTGGCAGTTGTTTGACTGCAAAAACTGCAGATCCACTACGCTACCCCGGATTTCCTGTTGAGGTTCGTGGCGTTGGCGAGCTTCATGCGCCTTTCTTTAATGGAAAGGCGCACACGTGGACGTGCCCGGCGCGGCGTGACAGGAAACCCGGGTACGCTTCGGTCGGGACGACAATTCAGAGGAGTGGAAAAGGAAAGCTTTCCCACGAGACCTCTCACGCGACGGATTGGCTAACGGCGCGGCCTGCCACCCTTAAGTGTCATCTTTTCGCCCAATCCGCAAGGATGGCTGCGCACGCTTTCTTGACTCCGCCCTTGATTCCTCCCCACTCGTGGACTCTGGAGATAACGTCGCCGTCCTTGTTAGCAATGAGCATCTGATTCTCAGGCACATAGCCGTGTTCAATATGATTCAGCTCCACGGTGTAATCGGCCATGTATAGGTTGATCGACACGCGAGCTCCCGGACAGGCCTCCTGAAAGTCTTTGCTCATATCCTTCGCCTGGTCAACCAACGTACTCCAGCCGCCGTTACGATTCGGAGCCTTTAAGAGCACCCGCGGCTTGAGGACTGTCTGAGTGGGAACGGCGAGACTGGCCCGAACAGCAGGCGCTTCGCTGGGCGCCCGTGTAATCTGGGGGTTCTGTGGAACCCCGGAAGCCCTGGCGATGATCGCCGAGATCTCGGCATCAGTAAGCCCGGCGTTCTTCAAGGCAATCAACCCGTCGACCGAGGTGTCATACGTTCCCCGCGAGCGTTGGATGGTGCTCACAATCACATCCTCTGAGAAGCCCGCCTTCTTCAGCTTGATCACGCCATCGTTGCTGAGTATTTGCTGGGCAAGCAGCAGAGGAGTGAGGAGCAACATGATGGTAATCGGTAACTTGCTCATGGCGCGCTCACCTTTATCAAGCAAAGGGCCAGTCGGCTGCATTTTCTAAGCCGCGCGCCCTTGCCGGCTTACAGGTTTACTTACCCAGATGACTTTGCTCTTTACTCGGAATTAAATCCGCTTCACTGGGTCGCCCAGGCGTTCTGACCGACGCCGCAACCGGGCAGACTCAGAAAGGCTGTAGCGGCCCTGACGCGGGCCTGTGTCATGCTTCACTACACACACCTACGTATGCGACTTTCCGCAAAGAAAGGCGCATGAAGCTCGCCAACGCCACGAACCTCAACAGGAAATCCGGGGTAGCGAAGTGGAAAGACCTGCGGTTCCTTTCAGGTCCTATCCGCGGAACTCTTCAAATAACGACCAATAGCCGCTATTTATAGGTAGCGTAACTGTGGCCCAATTCATCGTGGTGGGCGCTCATATCTACCATGGAACCAAAGCCCACGACACCCATCGGGTCCGACTTCATCGCCTCATCGAGGGCCGCATTGACCTTATCCAAAGCGTCCGCGCGGGCTGCAAGGTAGACGATCGAGAACGTCCCGGGTGCTTCCGTATGAACCGCCTGGGTATCGACTTCATACTCCTGCAATGTGCCGTCGGCGAGCAATTTTTCGAGCAGCGGAACCACCAGCCTTTTGCTAAGGATTGCCACCGCTTCGTCCGGCGCGTCTGGCTTGAGACGATAGAACGCCGCGAAGGTGTATCCATCCTTCACGGTCCCCGGACGCCAATTGTAGAACCGGCTGACGTAGATGTTATCGAAGTGGTTAGTGGCGCTGGCCAGAACGGAAGGCGTGCTATCGGAGGACTTCTCCAGTTGGTCCAGCACGTTCAGCAGGCCGGCCATGGACATGGCGGACCACCAATCGTCGTGGGTGACGCCGTCCCCTTGGTGGACCAGCGTCACATCGGTCCCATGGCCCACGATGGTTCCGTCGGCCATGGCCTTATCCATCAGCTTCTGTTCAGGAGGCAAGGACTTATCCATGTCGGCCCATTTCTCCCGGGGAATATTCCAATCCGCGACGTAGGTATACAGCGCTGGTTTTTCTTTCACCTCGGGCGTCTGTGCGCCTGCCTGCCCGGCACAAACGGCGGACAGCGCCAGTGCGCCCACGGTTGCGAAGTCTTTCCACACTTTCCCGTTCATGTTCGTTCATCCTCCGTAAGTTAGGCCAGGATCCACGTTGGGTGATCGCTGGCAATCGAAGTGTACAGGGGATTGTGTAGTCAGTGGCGGGATTCGCAGGAGCAGGAAGACAGGCCGGCGCGGTGGTGCTCATCCCGCCTGTCCCGACCCGGGCGTGTCCGAAGGCTAGACCCAGATAGCTGGGTGGTAAGATGTTTGCCATCGAGGAAGCCAAAGCACTCACTCGGTTGAGACCGAAACTTGCCACGGCTGTTGCAAACGTATGCCCGCGCACGATCATGATCACGGCCATCCTCACGACCACCAGGTCGTTCCGTCCGATCCAGCGCTACGAACCAAGGCACTCGAATCGTTGCTGGTAGAAAAAGGCCTGGTGGATCGAGCCGCATTGGATGCGCTGGTAGATGCCTACGAAACCAAAATAGGCCCGCGCAACGGTGCTCGCGTCGTGGCGCGCGCCTGGGTGGATTCGGCATATAAGGAACGGCTCCTCAACAACGCTTCAGCGGCCATCGCCGAACTGGGTTATGGAGGGGCACAGGGCGAACACATGGTTGTGCTGGAAAACAGCCCGAGCGTACATAACCTGGTGGTATGCACGCTGTGTTCCTGTTATCCCTGGCCACTCCTCGGCCTGCCGCCCGTCTGGTACAAATCGGCGCCGTACCGCTCACGCTCGGTTATCGATCCGCGCGGCGTTCTCCGGGAGTTTGGTTTGGACTTGCCCCAGGACGTAGAGGTTCGGGTCTCCGACAGCACCGCGGAGATCCGCTACCTCGTCTTACCGGAAAGGCCCGCGGGCACCGAAAAGATGTCGGAAGAGGAACTTGCGGCGCTCGTCACGCGGGATGCCATGATCGGGGTCGCCAAGCTTCCACCTTCAGGAAGCCACGCATGAACGGAATCCACGACATGGGCGGCATGCAGGATATTGGTCCGATCGGGCGCGAAGAGAATGAACCCGTGTTTCACCAGCCTTGGGAAGGCCGTGTGTTTGCCATCAACCGCGCGATTGGCGCGTGGGGCAAATGGAATATCGACGCGGGCCGTTACGCTATTGAGCGTCTTCCCCCCGCGGACTACCTGCAGATGAGCTATTACGAGAAATGGCTAACCCGCAACCTGGAGTTGCTGGTGAAGTCGGGCTTGGTAACCCGGGAGGAGATGGAAACCGGCAATCCCGAGCCGGGATCGCAGAAGGCAACTCCACCTCTTACTGCCGCCGCTGTGCCCGGACTTCGTGGCAATTTTATGCGACCCGCAACGGAGGCCACGGCTCGCTTCGAAGTGGGACAGCAGGTCCGCGCCCGAAACATGAATCCGGTGGGCCACACTCGTCTGCCCAGATACGCGAGAGGCAAAAAAGGAGTGGTCGCCCGCTACCACGGCATCTTCGTATTTCCGGATACCAACGCGCATTTTTTGGGTGAGCAACCGCAGCACTTATATTCGGTTCGTTTTACGGCGCCGGAATTGTGGGGAGAAGACGCTTCGCCGCGCGATTCTGTTTATTTAGATATGTGGGATAGTTACCTCGATCATGCCTGAATGGCCATCCGAGCGCGACCAGTTCGCTGGGTTGCCCTCGCTCCCTCGCGACGAAGGCGGTCCAGTCTTTGCTGAGCCGTGGCAAGCGCAGGCCTTTGCGCTGGCCGTGCGGCTTTCCGCTCAGGGCTACTTCACCTGGAAAGAGTGGGCGGCGGTGCTCGCCGATGAACTCAAGTCCGCGGCCGATCGTGGCCACCCGGATGACGGTTCGGCTTACTACGAGCACTGGCTGGCTACGCTCGAACGTGTGGTGAGTGAGAAAGGGCTTTCGAATCGAAATGAGCTGCTCGCTCGCAAAGAAGCCTGGGCCAACGCCTATCGGCATACACCGCACGGAAAACCTGTGGATTTGCCGAACGAATCCGAATAAAGTCTCTGCTACTTTAAGGAGCTCCGATGGGTAACCCGATGAACATCCTCTCCATGGATGGCGGCAACGGCCTAAACACGGCCTTGTTGCTCACACAAATGGAAAGCGCTTCCAACAGCAAATTTCTCGATAACACGGATATTTTTGCGGGCACGTCGGCGGGAGGCATCAACGCCTTGTTTTTTGCCGGCTCTGAGAGCCCGACGGCAGCCCTCGCGGATCTGAAAACATTCTGGAATAATGTCAATCGCTCGATTCTGGAGGGTTTGGAATCGGAGCCGACAAAAGAGCGGCTGGCCAATCCAAACATCGGCACGGCGGCCAAGCCGCCTGACATCCAAACCGTGCTCGGAGCCGCTTTTGGCCTATCCTCGGCGGCCATCGGCGCCCGTTCCCTGTTCCTGAACGGCGTCCTCAAAGAGTTCCTGCGCCAGCGCTTCGGCAACATGCGGCTTGGAGATCTTCAGCGCTTCCCAGTGGTGATCGTCACCCTCAAACTGGATGACCTTTTGACGAGTTCGGGGACAGCGGTGCGGAGTTGGGGACCGAAGCTCTATACGAACCTCCCGCACAACTCTGATGTTTCGAAGGGGACGGTAACCGCAACGCCGAATCCCGATCTGAATGAACCTGTCGTGGATGTCGCCATGCGCACCAGCGCTGCGCCTCTCGAGTTGCCCATCTACCAGTCTTACTACGGAGCGCCCGGCCAACCCGGGTTCGTCGACGGGGGCTTGGTGGCGAACAATCCCAGCATGATCACCTTGGCTTCCATCGTCGGTTCACTTGCCCAGGGCACTGCCAACCAGCAACCCCAGCCAGCCACCGAAACCCTCAAGGATATAACCATGCTTTCCGTGGGTACAGGTCGCAACCTCATTGGGAGCACACAATATCTGGAGCCTGAATTCACGGATGGCTCCGCCGCATGGGGATATCAAAAGTGGCTTTTCGATCCCGCCAATCCGATGGTTTTGATCGACATGTTTTTCCAGGGCGGCAACGAGTCCGTCGCATTTCAGAGTCGTCTGCTGCTGGGAGAGACAAACTTCCATCGAGTCAACGTCCCTATCAAGGGTTTCCTCGTGCCCGACGATTCCCGCACGGCAGCGGCGGTCGCCAATGCTTACGCTTGGCTGCGGCAGAGCGCGTGGCAAAAGCAAATCGAGGCACCAGCCGCGATCCCCCTTCGACGAGTGAACTAGCAGAACATGCCAGATATGCTCCGCCCGACAAGCACGGTCACCCCCTAACTGCAAAGTGAGCAACGGTACGTAACAGCGCTTCCCGTAAACGACGGAGCCCCAGACCGGGGGCCGCTCCGACAATAGCTTTCGCAATACGCCATCTACACTCCTCCCGTGGAGCCTACTGTCCAGCCGTCGACTATCGAGTCCAACGCTCACTGAGGGACGGAAACTTGGGAAATGGGACGTGGGGTTCCCTTTGATACCAGTAGGCCGTCGAGGCGAAGTCGTCATCCAGAGGCTGGTACTTCCCATTGGGCCACCAGCCCAAGTCCTGAATGGTCACCTTCAGGTCCTTGTGAAAGTTGATGGGATCCGGCACGTGCCAGCGGTAGAGACTCCACGCCATCCCCGCCTCGTAGGACTTACTCTTATGGTCAAGCACATTGCCAACAAACGGTGTGGAATAAGTGGCAGGAAATCCATAATCCGCGCCGAAATAATCCTCTGTTCCAGTGCCTGCAATGGTCGGAAATTCGACATCACCGTCAATATAGAACTTGACTTCACCCTCGCCGGCCCACCCACTCGCCAACTGTGTCCACGACAGGAAAGTGCCAACGTACCGGCCCTCGCCCTTCACGTCGTCAAGAATGGTGTACGAGGGGTTGCTACGTTCCACCCTGGCCCGCCTCCATTGGGCGTGGAAGTAGCCCGCTTGCTGCGGAACGGCCCCAACCTCGTAGTCGATCTGAAAGGTCAGCAGGGGTAGATCCTTGTCGCTGTCATTGGTGAACGTTATGCGGGCATGCTTGCGAAAAGGCATCGGCCAGTAGCAGTTCATTGATGACGTCGGATTATCGACCACCATGGCCGAGTTCACCGGTGCGAAGGTCTCATGTCCTATGGCGAAGAAGTCGGACATCGGCACTTCGACAGACGGAGCCGCTTCGTCATCCCAGTAAAAGCGCATGACGCTGGCGCGCCCTACCCCGTGCAAGTCCTCTGTCGCCGCCATCCAGATGTGCTCGATCGTTCCCGGACCCGAGACATCCATGATGGTCGCCGTGCTGTGTGCCGGCACTTTGATAAACGGGCGAACCTTCCATCCTTTTCCTAGATCGGATGCCGCTCGGGAAAACGCTAGATCCGGATTGGACGGGTCCGGCGTTCGCATAGCCCCTTTGCCTTTCTCTCCCGTAGGATTCTCGGGCGAGACCATACGTGAATCGACATCGGGAGTCAGGATCGCGAGGGACCCAACTCCGCCGTACTCCGTAGAGCTGCCCGTTTGGGCAACCGCTGTGGCGCCCATCCAAAGAAGACCGGCCGACAGAGCAGTGATTGGCAATGCAGCAAGCAGACGACGCACGGGCTGCTTCATTCCTCCTAAAACAGAATCTTCAGTGCGATTTGTATTTGCCGGGGTAAGTTTACCTGGCTGTTGATAATGCCGGTAGTACCGTCTCCCAACGTAGTGTCAGGCGGTCCAAAGGTCGGATGGTTGAAAAGATTGAAGGCTTCTGCCCGAAACTCAGCGGATATGCGCTCGTAGACAGGGAACTTTTTAATGCCTGAGAGGTCGGTATCGATAAATCCCGGAGAGCGAAGATTACCGAGCATGCGGGGAGAGTTGCCGTAGGTGAACGGCGCGGGCTGGCTAAAATCGCTCACGTTGAAGTACTCGTTCAATCGTTTGGATATTTTGCCGCCCAGAGACGGGTTCAGTCCGGTCCAATTCGCCCGCTGCGAGCCTCCATAATTGAAGAGCGTGTTCGAAGCCGTGAAAACCTCTTGTGGTGTGCCACTGATCAGTGACGTGATTCCATTAAGCTGCCATCCGCCGATAAATAAATCTGCCACTCGACTGCTGTGAGCAAAGCGCTTGCCCTTACCGAAAGGCAGCTCGTAGATTCCGTTCAGTGCGAAATATTGGGGGGTGTCAAACGAAGCGACGGCCCACTCAGCGCGAAGATTATCCCAGTCCTGGATACCAGTTCCTCCAAAAGATCCCCCGGGGAATCCGGTTTCCGACGCCGGGATGTTATCCATCAGTTTCGACCAGGTATAGGAGGCGAGCAGGCTGAAGCCGTTTGCAAAACGCCGTACTACCTTCACTTGTAATGAATTATAGGCAGAGGCGCCGAAAAAGGAACTGTTTCCCAGTGTAACGCCCGTAAACTGCGGAAAAGGCCGTAGCAGCTGACTTCGCGCCACCGTTGGACTGCTCAGTCCTCCGCTTGCAATCAATGGATTCCCGTAAAACGGGTTCGGCGCCTGGTTATTTAGTACCCCTCCCATAGACAAATACTGGTCGGGAAGCTGGTTGGGATTGTAATCACCATAGAGGTGTACGCCCCTCCCACCCGCATACGCAATATCAAGTAGAATCTGGCCGCCCAATTGCTGCTGCACATCTAAATTCCACTGCTCAGCATAGGAGACTGGCCGATTACGTTGCATACCAACTACGGATTGACCGAGCTGAGTCGCCAAACCTTGCGTGCTCCCGGTTGGGTAGACGAAGCCCTGGGGAAATGGATTTGTGAGAGTGTTGAACGGAGTTACGCCATCCAGCGTTCCTACCCAGTTGGTGCTGGCTAAGTAGCCGGTATTAGGCACTGAATATCCATTAAAGCCAGCGCCACCCAGAGGAGCGAAGAATATACCAAAGCCACCTCTCACCGTGGTGTCAGGCCGGGCTGCAAACGAGAACCCGACCCGGGGGACAATCTCTTTGCGGAAGGGATTAAACTCTGACCGCGAAACTCCGTTGACTCCGGGAAAGGTCAATCCGCCCGTCAAGTTGCTCAAGCCTCCCACCTGCAGAGGCGATGTTGCGGTGGAACTCCAGTCCGTAAAGCGATTGAACCGTTCTACCCACGGCGCAGCGTAGTCATACCGGACTCCGAGATTGAGCGTGAGTCTTGGGGTCCTTCGCCAGTCATCTTGAAAATAGAAACCGTAATATCTGCTGGATAGATATTGGTTGGGTCCACCGCTGCTCGAACTGCCACTACCAGTGCCTACCAGCCATGATGCCAAGCCGACACCGGAGTTAGTTGACGAGACCGGGTTCGGACCTTGTGTAAAGTTAGGGCCGAAGTTGAAGGACGGTCCTGCTGGTTCATATCTTGGAGTGGCGAGCCAATCGATGCCAAAGTTCCCTCCCATCTTGAAGGTATGTTGGCCATGAACGATGGTGAGGCTTCCGTATTCGTGGAGGTCCGGATAGACATCGCCGAGGGTATAGCAGCCACCGCCCATCAGGCCGCCCCCGATATTTCCCAGCGACAGAGTGAGACCTAAACCAGAAACGCCCACGGATGGAAAGCATGGTGTGTAGAGTGACGCCAGGCTGGTGAAATAACTCGGCAGGCCGACAACCGTAGGATTGACGTCGTAACCCGGAACCCTCCGCCCAATGAAATAGCGTATATAGCTGCTGTTGAGATCAAGGATCGCGTTGGGCTTGAATGGGTTCGTGTAATCGATGGTAGCTTGTTGCTGCCTTAGAAAATCGTCCCCTGCGGTGGGGCTGCTGATAACGAAGTTATGGGAAGAGCTTCCGTAGAGATTGGGGCGCGTTTGGGTCGTATCGTTGAGGGAATAGCGACCGAAGATTTTCTGCTTTTCCGTAAGGGCATGATCGAAGCGTATGGAAAAGGAATTCTCGATAATGGGTGAAGAGTAATTGGTGTAGTAGTTGTTCGTTCCTGTCACCGGCGCTCCCGGCTGGTTGGGCAACGGGAGATAGGTCAACATGGATTGTGCGACCGGGTTAAGCTCTGAAGCAGGTATCTTGTTCCCCGGATATTGGGTTCGTAGGTACTGGAAAAATCTCCATTACGCTGCGCTTGGGTAGGTAGGGTCCCTACGGCAGATCCGCTTTGCACCCATCGCAGCCCCTCATACGCGAAGAAGAAGAAGGTCTTGTCTTTTCTGATGGGGCCTCCAATCGTGCCTCCGAACTGACTGAATTGGTAGTGGGGTCGCGCCAGGCCTGCTTGATTGGAAAAGAAGTCATTGGCCGAAAGGTCAGTGTGACGAAAGAACCACCATGCTGAGCCATGGAACTGGTTGGTGCCCGATTTTGTGATTACATTTATGATTCCGCCACCGGTGTTGGAAAACTCGGCGCCGAGGTTATTCGTCTGCACCTTGTACTCCTCCACCAGATCCACACTGGGAAAGTAGCCGG
>JBARKD010000508.1:0-18829 GCA_049800615.1 Acidobacteriaceae bacterium
CCACTGCTCTTCACCCGAGGCCGTTCCCCGCAACTTCTGCTTATCCCACCCTTCGCAGAAAGCGCGAAGGATGGGCCACCCGATCCTTGGTCGCTGGGGACCGAGTTCTCACGCAGACTCTTTCAGCCCCGCCCCTTCAACTCGGTCCGCTAAGTCTGCCCCCCAAACAAAATTGTCATCCCGACCGGAGCGTAGCGAAGTGGAGGGACCTGCTGTTTTCTCAACCCGCAATAGAGCGAGGATCTAGGAGCCCGACTGTTGTGCCTTGATCCAGCTTTCCGTACGGGCGTCCAGCAAATCCAGGGGTAAGACACCGCCATTCAGCATTTCGTCATGGAAAGCGCGAATGTCAAATTTGGCACCAAGCTCCTTACGGGCCCGTTCCCGAAGCTCAACGAACTTGAGCTGCCCCAGTTTGTAACTCAACGCCTGGGCTGGCCACGCAATGTAGCGATCGGTTTCTGTCTGAATCAGGGGCTCGTCCACGGTGTGGGATTTCCGGAAGAAATCCACCACCTGCTCGCGACTCCAACCTTGCGAGTGAATACCAGTGTCGACCACCAGCCTCACCGCACGAAAGCGCTCGCTAGCAAGACGCCCATAGTCGGAGACGGGATCCTGGTAGAAGCCGACCTCCTTGCCCAACTGCTCAGCATAGAGGGCCCACCCTTCGATATAGCCGGAATTGTAACTATGCTGGCGAAATTTGGGCAGGCTCGTCATCTGCTGCGCTACGGACAATTGCATGTGATGGCCAGGAATTCCTTCGTGATAGGCCGTGGCTTCATCGTCCATGAGTGAGCGATGGGCAAAATCTGAGGTTGCGACCACGACCCGTCCGGGTCGCTTGCCGTCCGGCGTACCGGTCTGGTAATGCGTAGCCATCGCTGATTGGAACGGCGGAATCGCTTCTACCGTGACCGGTGAGCCCGGGATATAGCCAAATAATTGCGGCAGCTTGCCCTGCATCTGCGCGAGGTAGCGACGGTAGTCGTCCAGAATCTGCTCAGCGGACTTGGGAATGTACTTGGGATTTTTCTTGAGCGAAGCATCGAACGATGCCAGGTCAGAGAATCCTTCCTGGTGCGCGATGGCCAGCATCTGCGCCCCGATCCGATCCATCTCCTTCAGACCAAGCTCATGGATCTGGTCCGGAGTCATGTCGCTGATGGTGGTCCGTGCGCGGATGTCATGCAGATAGCGGGCTTTGCCATCCGGCAGCGCGGCTGCCGAAAGAGTTGTGCGGCCATAAGGGGCGTACTCCCTGGCGACAAAGTTTCCGAAGTCTTTGTAGGCCGGCAGCACCTCTTTGTTGACGGCGTCCGTAATCTCCTGCGTCAGGCGCTTTTGATCGGCGGACGATATGTCGCTGGGAAACTTTTTTGTGGGCTCCAGGAATGGATCGCTTTTGATGATCCCCTGGCACTGGACGGGTATTTTCTCCAGTAGAAAACGTACCGGCATGAGATGGTCCTTTTTGCCCTGGAGAAGCACTTCTTCGGTCTGCGTGAAGACTCGCGCGACTTGGTGCAGGCGCGAGATATAGTCCTCGTAATATTTGACGCTGCTGAACGGAGAGGAAAGAGGAAGATCCGCCAGATCGGTGTGTACACCGTTCATCTGGGAGATGGGCATCTCAAAGTCCTTGAACGTGTAGTCTTCGTTTCTCTGTTCAAGGGTGCGGATCATAAGCTGGTGAGAAAGCAGGTCCTGCTCCGAAAACCCGTCGGTCGGGATGGCTTTCAGCCGGGCCAGAAATCCCTCATCGACGCCGTGCTCTCGTTCCGCTTCCGCCAGGGAGACATTGTCGAGCTGGTCATTGTAACGATAGTCGCCATAGGAGGTAGCCGTCAGCGGCGAAGATTTGAGGTCGGACTGATACTGCTCCTCGAACAGCTGATTCTGCGCCGCGATGCGGGAGGCAACCGACGTGGAGGGATTGGCGGTGGGAGCGGACTTACAGCCGGCGCATGCAAGGCACATGCAAGCCACGAGGGCGACCTTTGAGAAATTCACACACATGTAAAGAAAAGACTAGCAGAGAGGGGAAACGTCATCAGAACCGGCGGGTGATCAAACAGATTAAGGGATTGCTCGGATTAATCGCGCCACGGCTACCAGCGTTGCTGGACCAGGGGCCGAATCTTAGCGTCATAGACACTGCGTACCCGGTCCATGATTTCAGGCGGCAGGGGAGGGAAATCCGAAGCCTTGGCGTTCTCCATCACCTGGCCAGGCCGCTTACCCCCGGGAATGGCGCAGGAAACCGCATCGAACATGAGGATCCAACGCAGCGCAAACTGGCTCATGCTCATCCCTGCCGGAACCAGGGTGCGCAGTTCTTCTACCGCCGCCAGCGCCGTGTCGTAGTCTACGCCGGAAAATGTCTCCCCAACATCGAACTGCTGTCCCCTGCGGTTAAAGTGACGATGGTCGTCGTTAGGGAACTTTGAATCCGGGCCAAACTTGCCGGTGAGCAGACCGCTGGCCAGAGGGACGCGCGCCAGAACACCCACCTGCTTTAGCTTGGCTTGCGCAAAGAAGAGCTCCGCCGGACGCTGGCGGAAGCAGTTGAAGATGATCTGGATGCTCTGCACGTTGGGATACTCCAACGCCTTCAGAGCTTCTTCCACGCGCTCGACGCTCACGCCGTAAAACCGGATCTTTCCCGCCTGCACCAGGTCGTCGAGCATAGCGAATACTTCCGGATGGTAATAAACATCCGTTGGCGGGCAATGGAGCTGCACCAGGTCGAGAGCCTCCGTGTTCAGGTCGAGCAGGTTGTAATCGACCCAGGAGGTAAGATTGGCGCGGCTGTAGCCTTCGACCGTTTGCTTGGGAAGGCGGCGTCCTACCTTGGTGGCGACAACGATCTCTTCCTTCCGGGCCTTCTTGAGCTTGCCAATCAGCCGGTGGCTGCGCCCGTTGCCGTAAACATCCGCGGTGTCGATGAAATTGATGCCGGAGTCGATGGCCTGATTGAGCGCGGCGAGGGAATCCTCATCGGTAACCTCTCCCCATGCGCCACCGATGGCCCAGGCGCCGAAACTTATTTCAGAAATATTCCAGCCGGTACGGCCGAGTGGACGACGATTCATAGCCGGATGGTATCAGGTCCGCGGTAAAGAGAAATCAGTGCATCGGGCCAGAACAATCGTGATATCGTCCGGCTGCTCGGTGTCGCCGATCCAGTCTGCCACGGCGCCGGACACGATCTCGGCAATGCGTGGCAAAGGCTTATGTTGATGCTCGCGAATCAACTCCGTCAGCCGGTCTTCGCCAAATTCGCCGAATTCATTTTCCGGTTCCGTCACGCCGTCGCTATAAGCGATGAAGATGTCGCCGGGCTGCATCACCAGCGTGGACTCATCGTAGGCTACCCCGTTAAAGAGACCAACCACGGTGCCGTTAACCGTCAGCGGTACGATTTCGCCCGAGGCACGCAAAATTAGCGGCGGAAGGTGGCCGGCATTGCAGTAGGTCAGGACGCGTGATCTGGCGTCGTAACAACCAAGAAACAAGGTGGCGTATTTTGCCGCCGGCGTGCTGCGATAGAGCTGGTAGTTGAGGGTGGTCATCAGCTGGGCCGGCGAAAGCAGCCCCTCTCCGTTCTCGCCGCGGTCGAAAAGCCGCAAGTCTTCCGCTGATCCATAGCCTAACGCGGCCGGGATCAGCGCCATCTCCGGTTCCACCGAGTAGGCGCGAACGAAGGCGTGCACCGTGGCCATCAGCAAGGCAGCCGAGATGCCTTTTCCGCTAATGTCCCCTACCGCCAGAACCAGCCGGTCTGAGCCCAATGGAATGAAATCGTAGTAATCGCCGCTGACCGTGCGCGCGGGAACGCAAACTCCGTGGACTTCGAGCGTGGGCAGGTCGGTGACCTGGCCAGGGAACAGCAATTCCTGCACCTCGTAGGCGATGCTCAGTTCATTCTCCAGCCGCTGCTTTTCTTTCTGCTCATCGATCAGCCTGGCCAGTGATGCGGTCATTGAGTTGAATGCTTGTCCGAGGGCTGCCATCTGATCACGGCCCTGCCCCTTGACCCGGTACTTGAGGTCGCCGCGATTGATGTGTTCGGTCGCGCGATAGAGTTCCGCGACCGAGGACGTCATGCTGCGGGAGAGCCTGATCCCTATGTAGAGGGCAACCACTTCGATGATTCCGAAGAAAACCGCGATGGTAAACAGCACATCGCGAGCGATCAGAAAACGCTCGCCCATCGTGGCAAACAAGGTGGCGTAGAGGACGGAAGGGCGGGTGAGAACTCCAATTCCACCGGTTTGCCTGACTCCCGATTGCCAGTCAGTCACATCGAAGAGGGTGCCAAAACGCAGCGGCAGGTCGAACCAATGGGAACGCTCGGGCACGAACCCTGCATCCACCCGTTTATGGGTACGATCGTCGCCATCGGAAAGGGGGAGAACCGTCACGACTCCCAGGCGAGCGGAAGTGGGCTGAAGCAGTTCGGGAGTGATGGGGATATCCGAGACAACGGCTAACAGGCGGCCGCCCACATGTTCAAGCTTCACTGCGCGTAGATGCAATTCGTCCTTCTCGACGACGAACCCGGTAAAATCGCGGCCGACAAACGCCGGCAGTTTTTCCGGCCGGACCGCGAGGGGCGCTCCTCCCGTAGAGAGCACAAAGCCCTCGTCCCCCCGCCAAACAGTGACAGTTCGCCGCGGGAATCGCTCATCCGATGCCCTGGTCAGCTCACCGGCGATTGCTTCCGAGAGCTTACCGCTCCGCTCCAATGGAAAAATCTGGGCGGTTAGCGCGTCATTCGCCGCCTGCAGGTGCAACAGCTCTGAATTCAGATCCGAGATGGCCACATAGGTGGCGAATTGGCCTGCGAACAGGTAGCCGGCGATGCCCAACATCATGAGCAGCAGCAAAATCGGCATGACACCGATGAACAGATAGGTCACGACGAGCCGGTTGCGCAGGCGCCACATCAGAGGCCGATAACCCACCCGTAAGGCCATCAACGCGGCAAAGAACAAGAAGACGATGCTGGTAAATTCCGCCCAGCCCAACACCCTGGCTCCCAGCAGATCCGCAATCCAACACAGCAGGGTGAGAATGCCCAGCCAAAGGGTCGCGCGGCCCCACTTGGTGACGGGGCGGAGGACGTGCATGATCCGGGTCCTGAACTCGTTGGGAATTGGCAGCTGGCTCGCCATACGACCTTGCAAAAGGACAAGTCCTTTAGTTACTAGGCTCCTCGTAGTATAGGCCAGTCGCAGGACGGCCTCTTTCTTTGCGATGATGAAGGAATGCTCGCGAAGGAACAGTCTCGGCTGCTCGGCCTGATTGAAAATGGCTTTGGTGCACCGCGCATCCTGGTGATTGGCGACGTCATGTTGGATCGCTCGACCTGGGGCGAAGTGGACCGGATCTCGCCTGAGGCGCCGGTTCCGGTGCTGCGCTCCATTCGCACCACCGCTGCTCCCGGGGGCGCGGCCAACGTAACCATGAACCTCGTCGGTTTGGGAGTCGAAGCAATCCAAGCGGGCTTCTGGGGCGACGACGGAGAAATGCGCGAGCTAAGCGCGTTGTTCGCGGCGGCCGGCGTAGATTTCTCAGGCATGATCGTCTCCGCTCACGCGACTATTTCGAAGACGCGAATCGTTTGCCGCAACCAGCAATTGCTGCGGCTCGATGTGGAAAGCGCGGAACCTCATCCGCAGGCTGAGCATGAGGCGCTTCTCCACCGTGCACTCGCGTTGGTAAGCAGGGCCGATGCCGTGGTCCTCTCCGACTATGCAAAAGGGGCATTGAGCGGGCAGCTCTGCCAGGCGGTCATCCGGCTGGCCACGGACCGGCGGATTCCTGTGCAGGTAGATCCCAAGGGACAGGACTTCACGAAATACACCGGCGCCACCACGATTTGCCCTAATCTCCAGGAGCTTGGCCTGGTTACCGGGATCAACCCCCGCAACCTTGGGGAACTGCTCTCCGCGGCACAAGAAATGGTTCCCCGCCTGGGTATCGATTTCATGACCGTCACCATGAGCGAGAAAGGCATTCGGGTCCTCTATTCCGATTCCTTTTTTCATTCCCCGACGCGCGCGCGCGAAGTCTTCGACGTCACCGGCGCCGGGGATACGGTGATTGCTACCCTGGCCGCCTCGTTGGCCGGCGGTTTGGACCCCGAGACTGCGGTCACCCTTGCGAATATAGCTGCCGGTGTCGTGGTGGCAAAGACCGGCACCGCACCCGTCTCGCGCAACGAGCTGGTGGCGGAATTCACCGCTTCTTCGCAGATGAAGGGCGGCGACAAGATTTTGGATCTTCCCCACCTGCTGGTGCGGCTTGCGGAATGGCGTGCGACCGGCAATCGTATCGTCTTTACTAATGGATGTTTTGACATTCTCCATGTAGGTCACATCACTCTGCTGGAACAGTGCCGCCAGTTCGGCGATAAGGTTGTGGTGGCCGTGAATAGCGACGACTCCGTGAGGCGGCTCAAAGGTCCTACGCGGCCGCTGATCGGCGAGAAAGACCGGGCGCGCGTGCTGGCCGCTCTTGGCGCAATCGACGCTGTCGTCGTTTTCGATGAGCCTACTCCACTGAAATTGATTCATTCCGTCCGCCCCGACGTCCTGGTGAAGGGCGGAGACTATACCACCTCGACAATTGTCGGCGCAGAGGACGTGAACGCCTGGGGCGGCCGAGTGGAGATTGTGCCTACGGTGAACGGGGTCAGCACCACCAATACCATCCGCAAAATGAGCTTAACGCCGGAATGACCGGCGCCAACTAAACCTTACTCATTTCTCATCGTATTCATCGGATCCACCGCCGCGGCCCGCCGTGCTGGAACCCACGCCGCGAGCAGGGCCACCAGGAGCATGACCGAGGGCACGGCACAATAGGTCAGCGGATCGAGCACGCTGATGCCGAATAAAAAGCTGCGCAAGGATTTCATCAGCAGGGCCGCCGCGACCAATCCACCCGCCGACCCGCACAGAGCAAGAAACAAACTTTGTTTCATAATGCTGCCAACGATCTGCCGGCGCGTCGCGCCCAGAGCCAGCCGAATGCCGATTTCCCGCGTGCGCCAGCTCACCACGTAGGCAATCAGGCTGTAGACGCCCACGCTGCCTATTGCCAGCGCGAGAACTCCGAACGACAGCAAAAGAATAGCCAGGGATCGCGGAGCCGACACCGAGGCCGAGACCACCTCGTTCAGGCTGCGGACGCGCGTCACCGGCACCAGTGGATCAACCTCCTTAAGTAACTGCCGCAGTTGCGCAGCAGCTTGCGCAGCGCCGGCACGCGTGCGCAGCAGGGCATACATCACCGGTTGCTCACCGGCCGCCGTCATGGGCAGATACACCTGATCGCCAAATCCGGCGGCGAGACTGCTGTCATGGGTATTGCTGACTACGCCGACCACGACCGAAGCGTTGTTGCTGTTCCACACCGCGGGCGATGGCTCGTCGCTCACATTGAGAAGATGTCTTCCCAGCGGATCCTGATTCGGCCACAGCCTCGCCGCCATGCTTTGATTGATGACAACGGCATGGCTCGATCCGGACTCATCCTGTTCAGCCAACAGGCGCCCGCGCATCAATGAAATTCCTAATGTTGAAAAATAGTCCGCCGACACCGTTCTTCCGGTAGCCTGTAAAGCTGCCTGGCGCGCATCGCGGGGATGGTTCTCAGCGTCATAGACATAATTGCCGTCGCGCCCGCTAAACGGCAGGGAGTCAGCCAGCGCTATGGACTCCATGCCTGTCATGCCTTGAGCACGATTCAGCAGCGTGGCAAAGAACGCATGGCACCGCCCTTTGTCGTGGCATGCCGAGGCATCGAGCGAGACTTCCGCGGTAACGACACGCTCGGTACGAAAACCCGGATCCACGGTGGAAAGACTATAGAGACTGTGCAGCAGCAGGCCGGCCGCGGTAATCACCACGACGGACAAAGCGATCTGCCCGATAACCAAGGCAATCGACAGCCGGAACTGCGATGGCTTCCCGGCCACACCGCGGCTGCCGTCGCGCAACGCTTCCTGGAGATTGGCCGCTGCCATTTTCCGGGCTGGGAGACATCCAAAGAGAAAGCCGGTGATCAACGATGCGACCCCGGCAAACAAAAACGTTCTCCAATCCAGAGAGATCTCGTTAATGCGGGGAGTATCGGGGGGCAGCATGCGCACCAAGCCGCGCAGGCTTGCCGCCGCGGCGAGCAGGCCCGCGATGCCGGCCAGTGCGCCCACCAGGAGGCTTTCCGATAGCAGCTGCCGCATCAGCCGAACCGAGGACGCGCCCAGCGCTCCACGAACTGCCATCTCCCGCTGCCGGCCGGCGGCGCGCGCCAGCATCAGATTGGCCACATTGGCACAAGCGATCAGCAGAATGAGGCCGACCGCGGCAAACAGCAGCAGGAGACGCGGCCGGGTCGCGCCCACCTCCGATTCCAACATGGGCACGACTGCGACGTCGGACGCCCAGGTGTCCGGCATTCGCCACGGAAACAACGGCAACAACGCCCCATGCAGCCTGTGCAATTCCGCCTCTGCCTGCGCAGGCGCTATTCCGTCTTTGAGCCGGCCAAAGATACGCAGGTCGAAGTTTCGCCACGGATCAATGGGATCGCCGCCTTGAAATGCCACAGGAACCACGAACTGGGTGTCGGCATAAGGAAAGCGCACTCCTTGAGGCATCACGCCGGCGATTCGCCGCGAGACGCCGTCAATGCGGATGGTCTGCCCGATCACATCCGGATTCTGCCCAAAGCGCTGCTGCCAATATCCATAACTCAGCACCACGACCTGGTCGCGTCCGGCAATCCCGTCCGCCGGCGTGAAGAAAGCGCCCAACGCGGGATGAATCCCCAACGTCTCGAATGCATTGGTCATCACTTCTGCGCCAAAAACACGGTCCGAAGAGTCCCCCGCGGCGACATTTGATTCCGCATCGGCGCCAAACCCGCTGATCGCGCGGAACGACTGGGAATGCTCGCCCAGGGCCCGGATCCAGCCTTTGGGGAAGAAGGAGGTCTCACTCCGGCTGTATTCGACCTGGACCAGCCGGTCCTGCTGGGCGAAGGGCAGGGGGCGCAGCATGATTGAATCGACGAGCGAGAAGATCGCAGTATTCGCGCCAATCCCCAGCGCCAGCGTGAGCACCGCCGTTACCGCGAATCCCGGAGATTTTCTCAATTGCCGCAACGCGAACTTCACATCATGGAGCATAGCGACCTTCAATGCATGCGGCTGGCCAATCGTAAGCTGCGCAAAATCAATGGCTAAGGCAGAAAAGGGAGGGAAGCATTTGTCCGTGGGGCCAAATTTTTGTTCGAAACTGAACACTTCGCGCCAGCCGGGCTTTCACCTTCCCGTTCGCCGCAGGCTGATAACACTGGCAATCGCACAACTAAGAAGAGACACGGCCACGACAATGCGAAGAGCCCGTTTGGCGTGGCGAAGCTCAGGAGATTGGAACTCTGCTCCCAGGAGCGGCGTCGCAATCCGCTCTCCGGCGTAAGTATTTTCGCCGCCCAGGCGAACTTGCAAGGCGCCGGCCATTGCAGCTTCAGGCTGGCCGGCATTGGGGCTCTTGTGCTTGGCGCCATCACGCCTCCAGATGCGGAAAGCGGACCGGCTATCCCGTCCAGCCGCTATGACGATGGCCAGCGCAGCCAGGCGCGCAGGCAGGTAATTGGCCACATCATCCAGCCGGGCCGCCACCCTGCCGAAATATAAATAGCGCTGATCCCGGTGACCAATCATGGAGTCTAGGGTGCTGACCGCCTTGTAGGCCATGGCGAGCGGTACTCCGCCGGCTGCCAGGTAGGTGAGCGGGGCCACAATTCCATCGCAGGCGCTCTCCGCCAATGTCTCGATGAGAGCCCGATAGACTTCTGGGTCGCTGAGGTGGTGTGTATCGCGTCCGACGATCCTCCCCAGCCGTGTGCGTGCGAGGGCCGGCGTGTCGACCGCCCGCAGCACCGCCATACCCTCATCCATGAGATTTCGCGAGGCAAGGCAGGTCCAGGCGAGCAGTATCTCCATTTCTGCGCCCCGGCCCAGGCGGTGGGCCCACGCGATCGCCCGAGCTGTGGCAAAGTACGACCCCGCGACGACAGCTGTGGTCAAAATACCGCCCGCGACCAGCTCCTGTTTTTCACTTTGGCCTGGCCGGCGAAGCAATTGTTCTGCGAGCCCGGCGCCGCGACCGATCAGTCTTACGGGATGCGGAAACCAGTTTGGATCGCCTGCGATCCAATCGAGGATGCTGGCTGCAGCGACAACATTCATTCGTATATCAGTCCCGCCAGGGCAAAGATTTTTTGCATGTCCAACGATGCGCTCACATGCCGCGCGAGCCGGTCGAGAGACTCTTCGCGCTGAGCTTTCCACCGATTGAGTGTGGAGGGAGGGGCCAGACCGCGAAAATTCCTGGCGGCCGCGAGGAATTGGTGACGAAAGGCGTCCTCGTCAAAGATACCGTGCAGATAAGTGCCGAGCACGCGGTGGTCGGGGCTGACGCATCCGTCCCACTCCCCGCCGCTAAAGGTGGCGAACGGCTCCGATTTTTCCGGATACTGCGTTCTGCCGACATGAATTTCGTACCCGGCAACGCGATCGTCTTGTATGGGTTGACCAAAAAGAGATGCTCTATGAAGAGCGCCGGTGCGCAGCCGGGTGACTTTCTCGCCTTGCATCGCGGTGATGATGGGCAGGAGGCCGAGCCCGGACATTGACCCACGCTGCTCGATCCCTTCCTCGTCGTTGATCGCGCGGCCGAGAATTTGCATACCGCCGCAGATACCAATCACCAGGCCAGTCTTTGCGTGGAGGAGAATCGAACGATCGAATCCATTGGCATTCATCCACGCAAGGTCCCTCATGGTTTGTTTGCTGCCCGGGACGATTACGACGTCGGCGTTTGCCAGAGCGACAGCGGAACGGCAAAACAGCAACTCAACCGAAGGCTCAGCGCGCAGCGAATCGAAATCTGTGAAGTTGGAAAACGACGGCAGTGCTATGACCGCGATGCGCAGGGGGCGGTCTGGGGCATCCGCGGTTGCCGGCCAGCCGGTGCGCGCGATCGCCGGCAGACCTACGGAGTCTTCCTCGTCCAGGGAGAGATCCGGTAGATGGGGAATCACGCCCAGGCAGGGTTTATTGAGGCGTGCCGCCATCATGTGAATTCCAGGTTCCAGCAGGGTAACGTCACCGCGAAATTTATTGATACAGAAGCCGCGGATCCTGTCGCGCTCCGGTGGATCGAGTAGCTCGATGGTGCCCAGCAGGGAAGCAAACACCCCGCCGCGATCGATGTCACCCACCAGCAGGCACTGAGCATCGGCGATCTCGGCCATACGCATGTTGGCAATATCGTGTTGCTTGAGGTTAATCTCGGCGGGAGAGCCGGCGCCTTCCAGAACAATGAGATCGAAGGAAGAAGCCAGCGTCTCATAGCTTTCGCGCACCATGGGCATCAGCTCTTCGACTCGCCGCTGATGGTAGTCGGCCGCGGAGACGTGTCCCCAGATTTTTCCTCGCACGACTACCTGCGACGAACAATCTCCTGAAGGCTTAATGAGGATGGGATTCATATGCACCGAGGGCGCGAGGCCGGCCGCTTCAGCCTGCAGTGCCTGGGCTCGCCCGATTTCCAGACCTTCGCAGGTCGCAGCGGAGTTCAGGGACATGTTCTGCGATTTGAAGGGCGCGACGCGGTGACCCTTGCCGGCAAATATCCTGCAAAGCGCCGTCGTCAGCAAAGACTAGCCTACGTGAGAGCCGGTCCCGAGGATCATGATGGCGCGGGCCCGACTCATGCTTTCTCCTGGTAAGTCAAGGGGTGGGAGTAGTGCCTCGATGGACGGACAGCAGGTCCCTCAACTGCGCGGTCGGGATCGAGGGTGAAGTTGAAGGGGCGGGACTTCAGTCCCGCCGTCAAATGGAACAATAGAAGACCGGCTTAGCCGCCGAGGCTACAATTTGCTATCCCAGACAGAATTGTCATCCCGACCGCACCCGGATTTCCTGTCACGCCGCCCCGGAGAGGTCCACGTGTGCGCCTTTCCGTCAAAGAAAGGCGCAGGAAGATCGCCAAAGCTACAAACCTCAACAGGAAATTCGGGGTAGTGGAGGGACCTGCTGTTTGCCGGCGCAAAGAATTTTGTCCGAGTCGTGTCATTCTCACCAGGCGCGCGAAAATTTAGGTCCGGCCTTCGTTTCGTCGCGAAGCCGAGCATTGACGCCTGCATTCAGCTCGATCAGCCGGCCAAATAACCAAATGAGGTCGGAGAGCCGGTTGAGATAGGCCAGCACTTCGCGCTGCACTTCCTGCCCGCTCTCGGCAAACCGTACCGCGTTCCGCTCCGCACGCCGGCAGACGGTGCGCGCCATCTCATAGGCAGCCGATTCTGTGTGCGCCCCGGGCAGCGACCAATCCGCAAGAATCCCCTCCGTGGCTTCAATCTTGTAGACCAGTTGCGTTAAAAAGTCGACATCTTCGGCAGTGATGAATACCTGCGGTTTGCGGCTCTCCGGAGGCGTGGCCAAGGCGGAACCGACGCGGAAAAGTACCTTTTGAATTTGCTCCGTCCAGCCGGCAATTTCCTGGTTGTGGCAAATGCTTCTGGCAAAACCGAGCACGGTGTTGAGCTCGTCCACGGAGCCATAGGCCTCTACTCTCAGGTCGGCCTTGGAAATGCGAATACCCCCGGCAAGACCTGTCTGTCCCCCATCCCCGCGTTTGGTGGCAATGCTCATTTGCTTTCTCCCTTCTTTTCATAGCGCAAGACGCAGCAGTACGGCCGGGTCTGTTGCCAGGCTTGTTCTTCGGAGCAACCAAACAGATTGCGCAAGACGACGCGCAAAACACCGCCATGCGTGACGACCGCGACGGGGTGTGAATTGCATTCGATAATCCGGTTTACTTCGTCGAGAACCCGTGCCTCGAACACAGCAACATTTTCTCCTCCGCGCGCAGGAAGCCGGGGATACGCATCCAGCCATTCCCGCGCGTATTCGGGGTCCAACTGCTCAATCTGTTCCCAACTCCTGCCTTCCCAATCCCCAAAATCAATTTCGCGCAGCGCCGGGCGCAACAACTGGGGAATGTTTCTCCTGTGCGCGATCGCATGGCCAGTGCTGCTGGCCCGGCGCAAGTCGCTCGAGTAAATAGCAGAGATTGCTTCTTTAGAAAGCATCTGTGTCAGATTCCTGAGCTGGGCGCGCCCCTTCGTGTTGAGGTCCGGGTCAGAATGGCCGCAATAGCGGCCTGCCATATCCGTCTCGGCGTGGCGGATGAAGAAGACTCGGCTCACGGCGTCCATACTCCGCAAAGGTAAACAGCTATCTCGGTGAGCTGGGTGCTGGCGCCAAAGCCGTCGCCGGTGATACCGCCGAACTTGCGCATGTACAGGATCCCCGTAAGCAGAGAAATCGCGGCAGAGGCGAGTAACGGAGCCATCGCGGCCTTCCTGAGAGCGATGGCGACAATAACGATGGCGAATGCAGAGCCAATTATGAGCGAGGAAGCGGATGTTAGTTTTGCAATCCGTGCCCCCTGGCCCTCGTTTCCCCGCGCCGGGGGAAGATAGTAGCTGAGCGGCAAAGCCGACCAGCGACTGAGCGTACATGCGGCCACGAGGTAGGCAGTGAAGTGCTCGAGGGGTAGTTCGGCCAGGAGTACGGCGCGGCCCAGCAGCGAAAGCGCCAGGGCGACGGCGCCGTAGGTCCCGATGTGGCTGTCATCGAGAATGGCGAGCCTGCGTTCTTTCGTCCAACCCCCCATGCTGTCCGCGACATCGGCCAGACCGTCTTCATGAAGACATCCGGTGATGAGGACCAGGTAAAGCACAATGGCCACAGCCGTGATCTCTCTGCCCAGGTGTTGCACGAAAATTCTTTCCAGCAGTGCCGCCCCCAATCCCACCACAAGGCCAACCAGGGGGAAGAACTTGACAGCTCGCGCCAGGCCGTCGGAGGCAAACTCGATCCGTGGCACGGGCAGCCGGGTCAGAAATTGAAGGGCAACCGCAATATCCACCAGAAACCGCGGTGCGCGCAGGATCATGCAGTGGCTCCGCTAATGCCTGCCGAAGTGAAGGTAGCCATCTCCTCAAAGATGCGTATCGCCGCTTCCAGGATAGGCATCGCCAGAACCGCGCCGCTCCCTTCGCCCAGGCGCATATCCAGGTCAAGAATGGGCTCGATATCGAGATGTGCTAAAAGTGCGCGGTGGCCTGGCTCTTGCGAACGGTGCCCAGCGAACAAGTAGGCACGAACCGCGGGCGCGAGTTCGCAGGCGATGGCTGCCGCGGTCGTGGAGATGAAGCCATCGATAACTACACCTAGTTTTCGCTGTGCCGCGCCGAGGATCATGCCGGTCATCGCAGCAATTTCAAGACCGCCGCCGCAACGGAGAATCTCCAGAGGATCGGTGGCCTGGGCAAAGTGGCGGCCCACCACGGCTTCGACGGTGCGGCATTTGCGGGCGTAGGCTTCGCCGTCGAGCCCTGTCCCTTTACCTGTAACCAGGGCAGCCGGCGCCCCGGTGAGCGCGGCCGTCATCACACTTGCGGCCGTGGTGTTGCCGATGCCCATTTCACCCACCGCGATGAGGGTCTCTCCTTTAGCCCACGCGGCTTCCGCCAGAACCAGCCCCACGGAAAGCGCGGCTGCTAATTCCTCCTCGCTCATCGCCGGTTCCCGCAGCATGTTTCGGCTGCCTTTGCGCACCTTGCGCTCGAGCAACGCCGTGTGACTGGAAAGGTCGGCATCCACGCCGACATCCACTACATTCACTTGCACATCGTTCAGCCTGGCGAGCACATTGATACATGCTCCTCCGGAAAGAAAGTTCAGCACCATCTGTTGAGTGACTTGCGCAGGGTAGGCGCTGACTCCTTCGGCCGCTATACCGTGATCGGCGGCAAAGACGTACACCGATTTCTTTACTGCGCCGGGGATGTTGCCCTGACGAATGGCGAACCATTGCGCTGCCAGGTCCTCCAGGCGGCCCAGGCTTCCAGGCGGCTTGGTCAGCGAGTCCAGGCGCTCTCTTGCTTGAACGAACAGGGTGTCCTCCGGCGCAGCTATCGAGCCAAGAACTTCTTCGAGGATGAGCGTCGCGGTTTTCATCGAGCCTCTTTCCGGTAGCGCTCAGCGCGTTCGATGAGCAGCGGATGACGGTCTGGCGGGCACTGAAAAGCGTGTTCCAGGATGGATGGTTTCAGCATCTGTTCCGGGCTCCCACCGGCCAGCGGCTGGCCCGGAGTGAGCAAAAGCACAGACCCAAAGTTCTTGTCTACAAGGTGCAGATCGTGTATCGACGAGAGGATGGTAATGCCCTCGTCTCGCAGATAGTGCAGCAGGTCGATTAACTCTACCTGTCTTCCGATATCCATGTTTTGCGTGGGCTCGTCAATGAGCAACAGGCGTGGTTGCTGGGCCAATCCCAACGCAATCTTGACCCTCTGCATCTCGCCTCCGCTGAGCTCGTTGAAGATGCGATGGCGAAAGCGCGACACGTCCGCCAGCTCGAGAGCCCGGTCGACAGCGATCCGGTCATCACGCCCCAGGCCGCGCAACATGCCAAGATAAGGAGTCCGTCCCTGCTCCACCACTTGTTCCACAGTGAAGGGAAATGGAAGTTCGAGCTGCTGCGGCACGAGCGCGACTGTGCGCGCCACTTCTTTTAAGGGAATCGACGCCATAGGGCGCCCACGGAGAAGGACGCGCCCGCAAACGGGGCGAAGAATCCCGGCAGCGATACGTAACAGTGTCGTTTTGCCGGAGCCGTTGGTGCCGATCAGTGCGCTGCACGTGCCCTCTTCCAGATCGAAGGTTGCCTGGCGCAGCACCTCTTGCCCCTGGTAATCGAAATCAACCGCTTCGACGCGCAGCAGAACGCTCATACGGCATAGCTCCGCTTCATTTTGCGCAGCAGGTAAAGGAAAAAAGGACCTCCGACAAAAGCGATCAGGACGCCCACGGGAATTTCCGAGGGAGCAAGGATGGTTCGCGCGAGGGTGTCGGCAATCATCAGAAAGATGGCCCCAGCCAGCGCCGAGACCGGCAACAGGCGAACGTGATCGGGGCCGAGCAGCAGGCGCGCAACATGGGGCACGATCAACCCGGCGAACATGATCACGCCTCCAAGGGAAACGGCGACGCCGGTCAACAGCGATCCTACCAATATGATGAACACGCGCGCCCGCTCGACCGGTATTCCGAGCTGCTGAGCATATTCGTCGCCCAGGGCCATGGTATTCAGCGTCCGCATGAGGGGAAGCGCGGCTACGGCTGCGGCGACAATCAAGACGAAACTTATCCCTATTTCGGGCCAGGCGGGGATGCCGATAACGCCATGAAGCCAGGAGGCCAGGATGTTTTTGTTGATGTCCGAATTATCCAGGAGCTCGAAGAAGTAGCTGGAATTCGTAAAAATGGTGCTGATCGCGAAACCCGCCAACAAAAGGGTTACAACATTGGTCTTGCCGCCGGTGCGCGCTATGGAATAGACCAGGGCCATGGTGGCTGCCGACCCGGCAAAAGCCAGCAGCGCAGTCGCGCTGAAGCCGAAGACCGACCACTGAGAAAAGAACACAATTCCCAGGCAGGCGCCAAAGATTGCGCCTCCCGACGATCCGATCACGTAAGGATCGGCGATCGGATTACGAAATAGTCCCTGGAAGAGAAGACCGGCAAGCGCCAGCCCCGACCCGACCAGTCCTGAGGCCACCACTCGAGGAAGGCGAACATGGTAAAGAATCATTCTCTCGGTTATGTCGAGGGGTCTCCGTCCTATGAGCGCGGCAAAGATTGTGCGCGGCGAGATGGGCACGGCGCCCGTGGCAAGCGAGATCAATGCCACCAGGACCAGCGTTGCCGTCAACAGCACAATCACCGGCCCGAGGCCCAGTTTGATTTTGGCACGCTGGCCGGTTGCGGGCGGAGTGCTCCGCCCGAGGCCCGACACGGGGGCTATTTCCACCGCCAAGATTCGCCTCCAAAACTAATCTTTAACCCAGCGCGAATGGTGAAGGGAAGCGCCGGGTAGCCGAACGCTTCACTGTAATGCTCGCTCAGTAGATTTTGCATCTCCGTGTAGGCGGTGAGCGAGCGGGTGAACTGATACCCGCCGCCAAGGTCAAGCCGCTGATACGCGCCATCCAGATTGCGATTGGGCAGCAGGAGCGAGTTGCCGAACTCGGCATCGGTCAGGAAGTCGCTGTCGTCGCGGCGGCCCACGAGGGTTCCGGTAAACGCGCCGTACCACTTCTGCCGGTTGTAGGTAAGTCCGAAGTAGCCGGAGTGAGGCGCCCGGCGGAAAGGCCTTGCGCCGACCAATGGGGAAAACGCCCCGATGGCGATATTCGGAAAGTCAGGATTGTAACTGGGCTGCGATTCACTCGAGAAAGATCGCTGTACCACGGCGTCCAGGTACGTATATCCGCCGCGGGCAAACAGATTGTTGCCGATCTTATATTCGGTCGCAACCTCCGCCCCCTGGGCACGAAAAGCCTGCGAATTAATCGCGGCGCCAAATTCAAGCGCGGGATCGCTGGCAGCGGGCAGGCCCAACTGGAGCAGCGCCGACTGCGGCACGAATTCCACCCCGTTGGTAAATTCGTTGTGAAAGTAAGTCAAGCTAATACGAGCCCGGCCGTTCCAAAGTTGCTGATCGACGCCTCCATCATAGGTGCGGGAGGTTTCCGGTCCGATGGGAGCGACGCCGTATTGGCTGATCAACTCGCTTCCGTTGGGCTGTTCGGCCAGGATGTCGTACAACGAGATGCTCTGGTAGTAGATACTCGGTTCCTTGATTCCTTTGCCGAAACTGAAGTTCAACTTGGTGCCGTTGAAAAAGCTGCTGCCGCCGGGCCGGAGCAGGTAGTAGGCTAGCGACGCTCGTGGTGTGGCGGCAAAGCCGAAAAGGCCGTTGTCTTCGAGCCCGCTGCCAATTGTGTAATAGAGGCGGTTCCACAAGTCCCCGGCCAGTTGAATGGTGTAGCTGTAGTTGCCACGTGAAATGGACGTAGGCGTCCCACCAGACGAGACTGTCGAGCCGCGCTCCGCTTCGTACTTGAAAGCGCCCAGGGCCACGATATGGGGATTGATCCGGTAGTCGGTCTGGGCATACACGAAATCGCGTTTGCTGGGCGCCACATAGTCATTCGGATAGGTTGAACCGTAGCTTTCGCCATATTGGAAAATGGCCTGTCCGTTTACCTGGTATCCATTACTGCCCTGAAGGGCGACCGGAGCCCCCAGGTAAACGTCGAGGTCCGGATCGTAGACTCCGGTGGCGGCGAAATCCGTGTAGCCGTAATTCAGGCGCAAGCCGCCATAGCGGATCTGGTTGTGCCACTTATCGGTGGTCTGATTGTTCCATGCCGCGGTGTAGTAGCGGTCATGCTCCCTCACCGTGGCGTCGTCAGCAATGCCGTAGAGCAGGATGGCATTGGGCTGGTCAGCGGCAACGGTTATAGAGCGGACGGTGAAGCGCAGATCGTTTGCGGTGTTTGGGGTCCAGCCAAAATTGCCGGCGTAGGTTCCGTTGTGAAAAGCGTCGTAGGGGTAATTATTCCGCGTATCGGTACGAGAATAGGCTGTGTAGTAATCAAATTGGCGAAAAGCCCCGCTCAACGTGCCCACCTGGCGGAAGGTCTGAAAGTTTCCTCCGTCGCCGGAGTAGGTCAGCAAAGGAAGCAAGGTACTTCCGCGCGCGGTGGTGAGACTCACCACGCCGGCTAACGCGTCGGAACCGTAGAGGGCGCTGTTCGGCTCGCGCAGGACTTCGACTTTATCGATGCCGACTGCGTCAATATTGGCAAACTCTACCGCGCCGCC
>JBARKD010000509.1:0-5512 GCA_049800615.1 Acidobacteriaceae bacterium
ATTCTGCGCGAATGTCCCAAGATGGTTTCCGCGTTTTCGACCCTGGCGGAACGGCCAGGGAATAGACAGGTCAGCGCATTAATGAGAATAAGCAGGGTAGCCACCTGCGGGCGGAGCGTCTTGCAGTTGCCGCCCTGCCGAGGCTGGGAGCCGGCTCTCCCTTAGAGCAGATCCGACACCCACCTGCCACCAGCTTGAAGCTTGAGAAGCTTCCTGGAAACAGAAACAGATCATGAAAAGAACACCCGAGCATTACAATGGAGGGCACTTCCGGTCACCCGGCTCGTTTCAACGGCTGGTATCCCTTTAGGCAAATCGAGCGGAGTACCCGCCCGAGACGGGCGCAGAAGTCGGATTGCTAAAGTTAGAGCGAGCTGGCGGAGACCAAGATGACGGGTGTTTCGAAACGCAACCTTGTACTCGTGGGTGTCGGATTATTTTGTCTGGTCGTGGCCGGCCTGGTGGTCGGGGCCATGCGGCCAAACCACGTCTCAGGCGCATCGCCCGGTGCCGCTACGGATGTTGAGGTGGTTCAGGTCGAGCAAAAGGATGTTCCCATTTTCGGGGAATGGATCGGCACTCTCGACGGGCTCGTCAACGCCGACGTCCGGGCGCAGGTCACAGGCTACCTGCGAAGGCAGGGCTATCAGGAGGGCGCGTTCGTCAAAAAGGGTCAGCTTCTGTTTGAGATCGACCCTCGGCCGTTCCAGGCAGCTCTCGACCAAGCCCAAGGCCAGCTCGCACAGGCCAAGGCCGCGCTCGCCAACGCCGTGGCCGTGCAAGGCCGCACCGACCTTGATGTCAAGCGCTACAAGCCTCTGGCGGAAGCGCAGGCTGCCAGCCAGCAGGATCTCGACAACGCCGTGCAGAACAACCTGGCGGCCCTGGCCACGGTGGAAACGGCCAGGGCTCAAATCAAGACCTCCGAGGCGGCGGTAGAAACGGCGAAAATTAATCTCGAGTTTACCCGGCTGGTTGCCCCCATCGATGGCATCGCCGGACAGGCCCAGCTTCAAGTAGGCGCGCTGGTCAACCCGAGCAGCGGGCCGGTCACCTCCGTTTCTACGGTTGAGCCCATCAAGGTTTATTTCACGGTCGGCGAGCCGCAGTATCTCGCATGGAGGAAACGCTTCCCAACCGAGACCAGTCGCCAAGCGGCCGACAAAGCACTGCGCCTGCAACTGATTTTGGCCGACGGTTCCACCTATGCGCACGAGGGCAGGTTCTACTTTGCCGACCGCCAGGTCAACGAGAGCACCGGGGCCATTCGGATTGCCGGTCTCTTTCCGAATCCAGGAAACATTTTGCGGCCCGGCGGCTACGCCAAAGTGCGCGCCGTCGTCAGCCTGCAACATGACGCCCTGCTGGTTCCTCAACGCGCGGTGTCTGAGCTGCAAGGCGCATACCAGGTCGCCGTGGTGGATGGAGACAACAAAGTGAGCATCCGAACGGTCACCGTCGGTGACCGTGTCGGCGGCATGTGGATTATCGGCAGTGGGCTGAATCGAGGAGAAAGAGTCGTTGCCGAGGGAGTGCAAAAGGTGCGCCAGGGCGCGAAAGTGAACCCCAAGCCGTTTGCGCCCGGAAGCAAGGGCCCGGACGTAAGGGATAGATAGCCCCGATGTCAAAGTTCTTCATCAACCGCCCCATCGTCGCCATGGTCATTTCCATCATCATGGTGCTGGTTGGCTCGCTCACCATCCTTAGCTTGCCTGTCGCCCAGTTTCCCAACATCACTCCGCCGGAGATTCAGGTCCTCGCCACCTACGTGGGAGCGGACGCGCAAACCCTGGAGCAAGCGGTTGCCACTCCCATCGAGCAGCAGATGAATGGCGTGGACAACATGAACTACATGTACTCGCTGAATGCGACCGGCAATTCAGCCACCAGCCTGATCGTCGACTTCGATGTCAAGACCGACCCCAACACCGATTTCATCCTCACCCAGTCGCGGGAAACGCAGGCCGCTTCTCAGCTTCCGACCGACGTCACCAACTACGGAATCACGGTTCGCAAATCCGTCACCGCTCCCCTCATGTGGGTTGCCGTCTACTCGCCGCATGGAACCTACGATGCCAGGTTTCTCGCCAACTACGCGTACATCAATCTCGTGGATCCCATCCTCCGTTCGCCTGGCATCGGCAACGTCACGGTATTCGGTGCCGGCCAATACGCGATGCGGCTTTGGGTAAGACCCGACCAGTTGGCAAAGCTGGGGATCACGGTGCCTGACATCGTGAACGCCGTTCAAGCGCAAAATACGGTGAACCCCGCGGGTAAGGCAGGAGGCGAGCCTGCTCCCAGCGGCCAGGAATTTACCTACACCGTTCTGGCCCAGGGCCGCCTCATCTCGCCGCAAGAATTCGGCGACATCGTGGTTCGCGAAACTCCCGACGGCGGCGTCGTCCGGGTGCGCGATGTCGCCCGCATCGAGCTTGGCGCCCAGGACTATAGCGTTGTCGGCCGTTTTGACGGGAGGCCGGGCGCCATTATTGCCTGCTATCAATTGCCCGGCTCGAACGCGGTCGACGCCGCTGCCGGGGTCAAGAAATTGATGACGCAGATGAAAGAACGCTTCCCCGAAGACATGGATTTTGCCGTCTCGCTGGACACGACTCGTTCCGTCACGGCAGGCATGAAGGAAATCATTAAGACCCTTTTGATCGCCCTCTTACTGGTGATCCTGGTCGTCTATATCTTCCTGCAAAGCTGGCGTTCCACGCTGATCCCGCTTCTCGCCGTGCCTGTTTCGCTCGTAGGCACCTTCGTCTTCTTCCCGATGTTCGGCTTTTCTATCAATACCCTTTCTCTCTTTGGCCTGGTCTTGGCGATTGGCCTGGTGGTGGACGACGCCATTGTGGTGGTCGAGGGCGTGGAGCGGCACATCGAGGAAGGATTGACGCCAAAGAACGCTGCTTTCAAAGCAATGGAAGAGCTTTCCGGCCCGGTGGTAGGAATCGCGCTGGTTCTCTCCGCTGTCTTCGTGCCCACAGCCTTCATTCCTGGAATTACGGGAAGACTCTATCAGCAGTTCGCCGTCACGATTGCCATCTCCGTCGTTCTCTCCGCGTTCAACGCACTCACTCTCAGCCCCGCGTTGGCCGCGCTGCTTCTGCGCCCAAGACAACCAAGCCGCGGACTGCTGAGGAGATTCTTTGATTGGTTTAATCGGCGTTTCGAGCAAACGACGGAGGGCTACGTCCGCTGGAGCGGAGTACTACTCAAAAAAACCGCCGTTCTGGTTGTCCTGCTGGTCGCCTTTGGCATTGCGGCGGCCTTTTTCTCGAGCCGCCTGCCGTCGAGCTTCCTACCCGACGAAGATCAGGGTTATGCCTATGTCAATCTGCAACTGCCCAGCGGGGCCTCGTTGGAACGGACGACTGCGGTCGCGGCCGATGTAGAGAAAATCATCATGAATACCCCCGGGGTTCAGCACACCACCAGCGTCGTGGGTTTCAGTTTGCTCAGCTTTGTTCGTATCAGCTATAGCGCGTTTTTTTCTGTGGCGCTCAATCCTTGGGACACGCGCACGGAGAGAGCTCAGCAATTTCAAAGCATCAAGGCTCATCTCAACCAGCAGTTGACCAAATTACCTGCGGGAGTTGCTTTCAGCTTTTCCCCGCCTGCCATTCCGGGCGTCGGCACTTCCGGCGGATTCACCTTCCTCCTCGAAGACCGTTCCGGCGGCGACGTTCCGTTCCTGGCTAGAAACGTGAATCTTTTCCTGGACGCGGCTCGCAAGCGGCCGGAAATCGGCAGCCTCACCACTACCTTCCTGCCCAGCGTTCCACAGAAATTTGTCGATGTAGACCGCGACAAGGTGCTAAAGCAAGGCGTGAACCTGAACGACGTCTACCGCACCGTCCAGGCCTTTATGGGCGGCTACTTTATCAACTATTTCAACCGCTTTGGCCGCCAGTGGCAGGTGTACGTCGAAGCCGAGGGTGACGATCGCGCCAGGGTAGAGAACGTTGGACAGTTCTACGTGCGCAACAGCAAGGGGGAGAACGTTCCCCTGTCCACTCTAACCACGGTCAAGCCGCACTACGGTCCGGAATTCACTATGCGGTTCGACGAGTACCGTTGCGCCCAAATCAACGGCAGTGCCGCGCCTGGCTATAGCGCGGACCAGGCGACGGCCGCGATGGAAGCTGTTTTCAGGCAAACGATGCCGCGAGAAATGGGCTTCGACTACTCCGGTATGTCCTTCCAGGAACAGCAGGCCCGGGAAGGTGTTCCTCCAGCGGTAATCTTCGGGCTTTCTCTATTGTTCGTTTTCTTGATTCTTGCCGCCCTCTATGAAAGCTGGTCGTTGCCCTTCAGCGTATTGCTGAGCACGCCGGTAGCGGTCTTTGGCGCGTTCTTCGTCCTGTGGCTCCGCCGCGTCATTCTGGGTGCGCTCCTCCCGGCTTACCTGGTTCAGATCGAGAGCGACGTCTACTCCCAGATTGGACTCGTGATGCTGATCGGGCTGGCAGCGAAGAACGCGATTCTGATCGTCGAGTTCGCCAAAGATCAGTTCGAACAAGGGAAACCTCTCGCGGATGCGGCGCTCGAAGGCGCCAGGCTTCGCCTGCGGCCGATCCTGATGACGTCGTTTGCGTTCATTCTTGGCTGCGTGCCGCTGTGGACCGCAACCGGCGCCGGCTCGGTGGCCCGCCAGATCATGGGAACCACGGTCATCGGTGGCATGATGGCCGCCAGCGCACTCGGGATCTTCTTCATCCCGGGAATTTTCTATCTGGTGGAAAAATGGTCCGGCGCCGGGCAGGAGCGCGCTTCCGTGCCATTGCCGAAAACGCCTTCGCCGGAACCTGGGGATTGAGATGCGTATCATGAAGCTGCCACGATTGCTGATTGCGCTGTTGGGCTGCGGCTTGCTCGCCGGTTGCATGGTCGGGCCCAATTACCATCGACCGGCCGTGCAAACTCCGGCCGTGTACCGTGATCTGTCCCCGAATCCTCAGCTTCAGGCTCAGGCTGCCTCCTATGCGGATCTTCCCTGGTGGCAGGTCTTCAAGGATCCGAAGTTGCAAGAGCTCATTCGCGTGGCGCTCAAGCAAAACTACGATTTGCAGTTGGCCACCGAGCGCATTGTTGCCGCGCGCGCAGAGCTCGTCATCACCCGCTCGAGCCTCTTTCCTCAAGTGCAGGGAAACGCCAATTTCAGCGGTGGCAAGGACAACACTTTCCAAAACACTTACAACTTTCTAACCCTTACCACCGACGCGGCGTTCCAGTTGGATTTCTTCGGCCGTCTGCGCCGGGCAACCCAGGCATCACGCGCTCAGCTGTTGGCTACTGAAGACGCGCGGCAAACCGTCATACTGACCCTGGTCAGCGACGTCGCCGCCGACTACTTCGCGCTGCTGCAACTCGACCTGCAACTGCGGATCACGCGGGACACGGTCACGACGCAGATAGATTCGGTCAAACTCACCAATCTGCGCCTTAGCCATGGGGTGGCTACAAAACTCGATGTGCTCCAGGCGCAGCAAGTTCTGGATACTGC
>JBARKD010000510.1:0-1952 GCA_049800615.1 Acidobacteriaceae bacterium
TTGTTAAACCGCCTTGTTGGTAACTGCAAAACTATTGTCCAGGTCAGTCTGTTTCGAGCCAATTTCAAGAAATTTGCTTTGTATCAGGGCACGGCTTCGGCAGCGTTCGGCACCTCAGCCAGGAGGATCGACCTTCGCAGCATTCAATAGCCGGCCAGGTTCACACCGCGGCGGCGAATCAACAAGAACAGGTAGAGCACGCCGATGAAGCTCCACAACACGCCAACCCGGAGCGCCAGGGGCGAGACACTGAGCCAGATCCAAAAGCACACCAGGAAGCCAATCAACGGCGACACCAGGTATTTCCAAAAACCCGCGAGGTTTCGCTCCCGCCGCTGAACAAAATAACAACCGATCACAGACAGATTCACAGCCATAAAGCCGGCGCAAGCGCCGAAATTAACCAGCTCCGCAGCTTTGTCGAGGTCCAGGAATAATCCCGCTACCAGGGCGATACCGCCCATCAGCAGCATGCTGTGAGTCGGTGTCCGCAGTTTGGGATGCATATACCCGAAGATAGGGTGCGGCAACCTTCCGTCCCGTGACATGGCAAACAGTAGACGGGAAGCACTTGCCTGGCTGGTAAGGGCGCTGGCCCAGGCCTGAGCGATTACCAGCAAGGCAATCAAATAGGCGAGTGCGGGACCGCCAATGCGGCGGCCGATGTCACTGAACGCAGTCTCAACTGGATTAAAAGTGCTGTAGTCCGGCCAGATCAGTTGTCCCAGGTAGGTCTGCAGAATGAACAGCCCGCCGGCAATGAAGCAGACCAGGATCGTCGCCCGCCCAATGTCTTTCCTGGGATCTTTGGCGTCTTCGGCCAGGGTCGAAATCCCATCGAATCCAAGAAACGAAAGCACTGCAACCGGAGTTGCCGCCATCACCAGCTTCAGCGAAAAACTTTGAGGCGAATAAAAAGGCTCAAGGGAAAACAGGGTTCCCCGCCCAACTCCGTGGGTTAAGGCCCATACTGCCGCGCCCAGAAACCACAGCACAGAAAAAGCCAATACGATATTGAAAATCGTGGCCGCCCGCGAAGTCATTTCAATCCCCCGCAGGTTGATTCCTGTGACCACCAGCGCAGTAAAAATAACCCAGGCGCTGTAGGGAATGGCCGGCAATAGTTTGTGCGAAGTGGCTCCCACGACAATGACGCAAAGCATGGGCATCAGGATGTAGTCGAGAATCATGACCCAGCCGGAAAGGTAACCGGCGATGGGATGAATTGCCTTTGAGGCGTAGGCATAGGTTGAGCCTGCTTCGGGATAAGCCCCGGACATTTTTCCATAACTCGCCGCCGTGAAGCTGACCGCGACCAGCGCGATCAGGTACACCAGGGCGAAGTGGCCACGGGACTGCACTGCCCCCACGCCAAAAAACGTATAGGGAGCGGTTGGGCCAACGAACGCCAGCCCAAAGAGAATCAGGGCTCTCAATGAGAGAACCGGTTTGAAGCGAATTGCCTTGTCAGTACTGGTGTCGGGCAAGACTTTGATCGTCCTCACGCGCGCTTACGAGAGTCCAATCCGTCGTGGCCCGCTAGCGAAATAAAAGGACTCGACCTCCGATTGTATTCGGGCCCCGCGGTTGATCTATAAGCTTCTCTGGTATCTTTGTCACGATGTCACGGCCTGCAACACGTCCGGGAGACGACCCCTTCGCGCGCATGCATGGCTGCGGAGCGCGGAAGGCTCCGAGGAACAGGAAGGTATGGCAACAGAAAGGAATCCGGGCCCGATCGATAGGCAGGGGGCGGCCAAACTCTTACATGGTGGAGTACAGTCCCTTCCTCCACGTCAAATCCGTATACTCGGCGTGCCCCTCGATCTGGGTCAGTCGCGTCGCGGCGTTGACATGGGTCCATCCGCGGTCAGGGTAGCCGGGCTCGAGGCCAGGCTCACGTCTCTGGGTCATCTGGTCGTCGATGGGGGCAATGTGCCGGTGGCACTTGC
>JBARKD010000511.1:0-13566 GCA_049800615.1 Acidobacteriaceae bacterium
AGATTAACTTTGCACCGCTGCTCTTGCGTTCTCAGGAGAACGTTCGTTTCCGCTATCGCCTCGAGAACTTCGATCAGGACTGGATCTTTGCCGGAACGACCCGGGTCGCGAGCTACACCAACCTCCCACCAGGCAAATACCGGTTTCGCGTCGAGGCCTTTGAGGTCAGCAATCCCGCCGCGGTTTCAGAAGCTTCCTTTGATCTGGAAAAGAAGCCTTATTTCTACGATACGTGGTGGTTTGTTACGCTTTGCCTGCTGGCGGTCGCGCTGTTGATTTTTGCCATCTACCAGTCGCGGATTCGCTCCTTGCGGCTTCGCTTTAAAGCCGTTCTCGAGGAACGTAACCGCCTGGCACGGGAGATGCATGACACCGTGATTCAGGGCTGTACCAGCATCTCGGCCTTGCTGGAAGCCATCTCCAGCTTGCGCCGCGAGAATCTTGCGCTGCAGGAAAATCTTCTCGATCATGCTCGGATGCAGGTCCGTTCCACCATCGACGAAGCCCGGCAGGCGGTCTGGAACCTCCGTCATAAAGAGGATTTGGTCTCGGATTTGGGGTCTTCCACCGCTGCCATCGCCGCGCGCACCAGCGGGGAATTCGGCATTCCGGTACATTGCGCGGAAGAGGGGCGGCCCTTTAGCGTTAGTGCTCCGTTAGCTCGCGAGTTGCTCATGGTGATACGCGAAGCCGTTTACAACGCTGCTTTGCACGGGCATCCTCGCTCGATCCGAATCAGGCTCGTCTACACCCGGGATGAATTCGTCAGCAGCATCTCCGACGATGGATGCGGCTTTGATGCTGCGACCCTTCAGGATAACGGTGGGCAGCATTACGGGATCGAAGGAATGCGTGAAAGAGTCGAAAGAATGGGTGGACGGCTCCAAATCGTAAGCGGCCCCGGGAAGGGAACCACGGTGTCCTTTAGCCTCCACCGCCATCATTTGCGGACGCTGGTTGCCGAGGACGGCATGCGGATATGAATGAGCCACAGAAAATCCGCATTCTGATCTGCGATGATCACCCCATCATGCGCTTCGGGATTGCTGCCATTATTCAGTCCCAGCCCAATATGGTGGTCGCGGGACAGGCGGGCAATGCTGCCGAGGCGGTGCGTCTGTTCTGGGATCTTCGCCCGGACATCACGCTGATGGATCTTCGCCTGCCTGACAAAAGCGGCGTCGAGGTCATTCGTGAGGTCCGGCAGGCTGCTCCGCAGGCGCGTTTTATTGTGCTTACGACCTACGAAGGTGATGAAGATATCCACCAGGCACTGGAAGCCGGCGCCATGGGCTATCTCATTAAGGGGATGCCCCACGAAGTCCTGGTAGAAGCTCTGCGCAAGGTTCACGCCGGACGCAGTTTTCTGCCGCCTCCGGTCACCCGCGCCTTGGCTTCACGCATGCCGGACGGCGAGTTGAGCACCCGGGAGCGGGAGGTTCTGGCCCTGCTGGTTCGCGGCAAGAGTAATCGCGAGATTGCTGACGAACTGTCTATCAAGGAAGCCACCGTCAAGTCGCACGTGAGCGTCATCCTGATGCGGCTGAATGTCACGGACCGCACCCAGGCCGTGGTTGCAGCTTTACAACGGGGCTTGGCCCATCTGTGAAGGTCTATTGCCGGTTAAGGAAACAGCAGGTCCCTCCACCTCGCTACGCTGTGCTTCGCTTCGGTCGGGATGACAATTTTATCTGGGGGTGGAAAATCTTGCCCTCAGCGGCTGAACAGGCTGCGGAAAAACGCGCCGAAGCAACGAGCGAGGCGCTAGATAATGTATCCCTGCCTGGACAAGTGGCTACGCCTGGTAGGCTTGTCGAGCCGCTGCGTTGTTTTTCCGCAGCCTGTGAAGCCGCTCACAGTTGATTGGCCACAATGGCGGGGCTGAAGCCCCGCCCCTTCAATATCACCTCGATCCGTTAAGTTTGCCCCGATAGAATTGTCATCCCGACCGGAGCGTAGCGAAGTGGAGGGACCTGCTGTCTGTGAACTGGCCACTTCCAGCCCTCTCCGCATGATCCTTTTCACCCCTGAAAATGGCTTGCCGGTACAATCAAATACCTGCGGAACAGTACAAGAATATGCAAACGCAAGATACGCCACTAAGCCCCTCCAACTCCTTCTGGGGACCTTATTTGAGTGAGCGCCAGTGGGGAACAGTCCGCGAAGACTATTCCGCAGATGGCGACGCCTGGAAATACTTCCCTCATGACCATGCACGAAGCCGCGCCTATCGCTGGGGCGAAGATGGTCTGGCGGGAATCTGCGACGAAGAGCAGAGGCTGTGTTTCTCGCTCGCTTTGTGGAACGGCAAAGATCCGATTCTGAAAGAGCGGCTGTTTGGCCTTACCAATGAAGAAGGCAACCATGGCGAGGACGTCAAGGAATACTACTATTACCTGGACGCCGCTCCTGACCATTCCTATCTCAAAATGCTCTACAAGTACCCCCAGGGCGCTTTTCCATATGAGCAGCTGATCGCTGAGAGTCGCAATCGGGGTTTGCAGGATAACGAGTACGAGCTGATCGACACAGGGGTGTTGGACGGAGATCGCTATTGGGACATCTTTGTCGAGTATTTCAAAGCCGCCACCGATGACATATTGGTGCAGATAACGATCCACAATCGCGGGCCCGAGCCGGCAGAGCTGCATGTGCTGCCGCAGCTCTGGTTTCGCAATTGCTGGTCATGGGGCTCAGGCAGCAGCAAGCCCGGCATACGGGCGGAAGGCCCGGCTCTCCGGGCGGAGCATCATGAGCTCGGCGTCTACTCCCTCTACGTGGAAGATCATGGCCCGCTGCTGTTCTGTGACAACGAGACCAACGGCGCGCGCCTGTATGGAGCAACTCCCCAGGGATTTTACAAGGATGCATTTCACGAATACCTCGTGCACGGCGACCGCTCGGCAGTGAACTCATTGCTCCGCGGCACCAAGGCGTGTGCGCACTTGCAGGCGCGGGTCGATCCCGGGGCATCGAGACGGTTTCGTTTGCGTCTCTCTCATACCGCGAACTCCTCACCGTTCGCCGGCTTCGATGACATTGCGAAGGCGCGGATCGGCGACTGCGATGCTTTTTACGCTCAGCTTCAAACCGGCATTGAGAACGAGGATGCCCGCCTGGTGCAACGCCAGGCTTTCGCCGGGATGATCTGGGGAAAACAGTATTACGAGTACGATGTGCGCCGATGGTTGTCGGGCGATCCCGGTGGTCCGCCGCCGCCCGAGGAGCGAGGGTCGGCGCGAAACACGACTTGGCGCCATATAGACTGCGGAACTGTTTTCTCCATGCCTGACAAGTGGGAGTATCCGTGGTTCGCCTCCTGGGATCTGGCCTTCCATGCCGTCACGTTTTCCTTGATCGATCCCGATTTTGCCAAGCAGCAACTGGTAGAACTGTTGCACGTCTGGAACCTCCATCCCAACGGCCAGTTGCCCGCTTACGAGTGGAACTTCTCCGATGCCAATCCGCCCGTGCATGCATGGGCCACGGTCCGTGTATTCGAGATTGATCGGAAGAGACGGCGCAGGCAGGATCCCGGCTATCCCGGCGACCTGGTCTTTCTCGAGCGCGTGTTCCAGAAATTACTGCTGAACTTTACCTGGTGGGTTAACCAAAAAGATCTGACCGGACGCGACCTCTTCCAGGGTGGATTCCTTGGCCTGGACAACATTGGCGTGTTCAATCGCGACCAGGCTCTGCCCAATGGGGCCTTTTTGAACCAGTCCGACGGAACCAGTTGGATGGCCATGTATACGTTGAACCTGATGCGCATCGCCCTGGAGTTGGCGCAGCACAATCCGGCCTATGACGATATGGCAACCAAGTTCTTTGAGCACTTTCTCTACATTGCCCAGGCCATGACGGATATGGGGGGCAGCGGGGTCGGGCTCTGGAACGACGAAGACAGCTTCTACTATGACGTGCTCAATTTAGCAAACGGCCAGACGATCCCGCTAAAGGTTCGCTCGATGGTAGGGCTGATCCCCCTGTTTGCCGTCGAGGTACTACAGCCCGAACTGCTTGACAAGGTGCCGAATTTCAAAGCGCACATGGAATGGTTTCTCACCTACCGGACTGACCTGGCGAAGTTGGTGTCACGCTGGACAGTGCCTGGGGAAGGGAAGCGCACTCTGCTTTCCTTGCTCCGTGGGCATCGCATGAAAGCCCTGTTGCACAGAATGCTCGATCCCAACGAATTCCTTTCGGACTACGGAGTCCGTTCCCTTTCCCGCTACCACCGTGAGCATCCCTATGTGCGTAATGCGCGCGGCCAGACGTTCAGCGTGGATTACGAACCCTCGGAGTCTCGTTCGCGATTGTTCGGGGGCAATTCGAATTGGCGTGGTCCTATATGGTTCCCCGTGAATTTTCTGATCATCGAGTCGCTACAGAAATTTCACTACTACTACGGCGATGACTTCAAGATTGAGTGCCCAACCGGTTCAGGCATATTTCTCACCATCGACGAGGTTGCCGCGGAACTTACCAAGCGCCTGAGCAAGATTTTTCTAAAGAACAGCGAAGGCGAACGCCAGGTGAATGCGCTTTATCCGCGTTTTCAAAAAGACGAGCACTTCCGCGACTACGTGCCATTTTACGAATATTTTGACGGAGACAATGCCCGCGGAGGAGGCGCTTCGCATCAGACTGGATGGACAGGAGTGATCGCCAAGTTGTTAGAACCCCGCGTAGGCTATCCACATTAAAGCTATCCACACTGAAGAAGGAAGCTCCATGTCACTCGCGAACAAAGTGGCAATTGTTACCGGCGGCAACAGCGGAATCGGCCGAGCCGTTGCCCTGGAGCTTGCCCGCCAGGGTGCAAGCCTGGTGATTGATTATGTCTCTCATCCGGAGGCCGCCGATGCAGTGGAAAAGGAGATCACGGCTTTGGGCGCGAACGTGATCGGTGTGCAGGCCGATGTTAGTAAGGTTGAAGAATTGCAGCATTTAGTCGACGCAACCGTCGACAAGTTCGGCCGCCTCGACGTGATGGTAAACAATGCCGGGGTCGAAACACGCAGCTCCATTCTCGACACCACGGAAGATCAATACGACAAGGTGCTGAACATCAACCTGAAGAGCGCGTTTTTCGGTACCCAGTTGGCGGCCAGACAGATGATCAAACAAGGCGGCGGTGGCCGAATTATCAACATGACTTCGATTCATGAGGATTGGCCGATGCCGGGCAACACAGCGTACTGTCTTTCCAAAGGCGGAATGCGCATGCTGACACGTACGGCCGGGGTCGAGCTTGCCGCACACAACATCCTCGTGGTTGGTGTCGCGCCGGGTGCGGTTGGCACGCCGATCAACGTCTCCACCATGAAGGATCCTGCGCTGATGCAAAAGTTAAACGCGGCCATCCCCTTGGGACGGATGGCAAAACCGGAAGAGATCGCTACTGTAGTTGCATTTCTGGCGGGGGATGGAGCCAGCTACATCACCGCAACCACCATCACCACCGATGGGGGAATGATGCAAAATAGTCCTGGGCTATAGCAGGGGGCGGAAACGCAGCGTCCGGTGTGGCGTCGTGGTTGGTTTCGAGACACAGCACTTCCTGATTTGCTATAACTGACGGAAGTCGATGAGCGCCTTACTCCGTGCGTGGTTGCTCGCCTTGGGAACCATGACCTTGGCTGTCGGTCTCGATGGCCGGCCGATCACGCAGCTCGCGCCTCCAGGTTCGCGAGCCGTGGTGCTGTTCTTCGCGGCATCCGATTGCCCTATCTCCAACCGCTACATCCCCGAGTTGCAGCGATTGGCTCAACAATTCGGGCCCGGGGGAGTTCGCGTCTGGTTTGTCTATCCCAACCCCGGAGACAACGCGCAGGTAATCCTCGCCCACGACCGGGAGTTTGGCATCACCACGCAAACGGCACTGGACACCAGGCAGACGCTCACGAATATGGCGCACGCCACCACGACTCCGGAAGCCGCGCTCTTTGTTCTTCAGGGTGAAGGCCTACGTGAGGTATACCGGGGGAGAATCGATGACCGGTACATAACCCTGGGTACGGAGCGGCCACAGGCCACGCATCATGACCTCGAAGAAGCGATCCGCGCCGTTCTTGCCGGCAAGCCAGTTCCCAAGCCTGCGGGCTCACCCGTTGGCTGCTCAATCGTAAAGCCGCAACCATGAAGCCGGCGTATCGGCTGTGGTGGTTGGCCTTTGCCGCAACGCTTCTGGCCGCTCAAGGTTCGACGCAAAACACCACGGTTTCCTGGTCGCACGACATTGCACCGCTGGTCTACAAGAACTGCACGACCTGTCATCATCCCGGCGGTGCTGGCCCGTTCAGCTTGCTGACCTATGAGGACGCGCGGCGTTGGGGTGCGCAAATGGCTGCGGTGACCTCGTCGCGTTACATGCCGCCTTGGCTGCCGGAGCCGGGTTACGGAGACTTTGCCGACGAGCGGAGACTCACCAACGAGGAGATCGCACAGATTGCCAAGTGGGTACGAGCAGATATGCCGCAGGGCGATCTTTCCGCAGCGCCCGCACCACCGCAATACAGCCAAACCTGGCAGTACGGCACACCCGATCTGATTCTGTCCGTGGAGCACCCATTCACGTTGCCGGCATCCGGAACCGATGTTTTTCGCAACTTCGTTCTGCCCTATCCCCTGAAGCAGACGCATTACATTCGCGCGATGGAGATTCGCCCGGCCGTGCGGCGGATTGTCCACCACGCCAACATCCTCATCGATCGCACCGCGTCGTTTCGCCGCGCACATCCCACGGAATGGAAAGACGGTGTTCCCGGGATGGAGCTCGAAGTGGATACGGGAAACGAGTTTGATCCCGACAGTCATTTTCTATTCTGGAAGCCGGACACGCCGGTTCTGATTGAACCGGCCGGCATGCCCTGGAGGCTCGACCCCGGCAATGACCTGATCCTCAATATGCATCTCAAGCCCTCGGGCAAGCCCGAGTTAGCCGGCGCACAGATCGGCCTCTACTTTACCGATCAACCGCCGGTGAAGAAGCCCATGTTGTTGCAGCTCGAACATGATGCCGCGTTAGACATCCCTGCGGGGGATCGCAGCTTCGTCGTGGAGGATTCGCTTCGCCTCCCGGTTGACGTAGAGATTCTGGGAATCTATCCCCACGCCCATTACCTGGGCAAGCGGATGGAAGCGTGGGCGTCGCTGCCCGACCAGCAAAAGAAATGGTTGATTCTGATTCCCGATTGGGACATCGACCGGCAATCGGTCTATCGCTATCGCGATCCGGTTTTCCTGCCGAAAGGATCGGTCGTGCACATGCGCTACACCTACGACAATTCCTCCGCGAATCAACACAATCCGCACATTCCACCGGTGCGGGTCAAGGCAGGGAATCGCTCTGAGGACGAAATGGCTCATCTCTGGCTGCAGGTCCTGCCCGTCAACGTTCCTGCGAACGGACCCGATCCGCGGCTGTTACTGGAAGAAGCATGGATGCGGAACTGGTTGCGAAAAGATTCGGACGACATGATTCCGCTATACAATCTTGCCTCCGCCCTGGCAGGCCAAGGCAAGTTTCAGGAGGCAATCGCCACTTATCGTCGCGCGCTTCAATCCCATCCTGGGGACGAACGCACGCTGAATGAGCTAGGCGCCGCACTGGAGAACTCCGGCGACTGGCAGCAGGCGCAGAAGATCTTCCTCGAGGATGTTGCGGCACATCCTGATACCTGCAATGCCCGCTTCAATCTGGCGCGATTGGACTTGGCGCATGGCCAGCCGGGCAATGCCGAACAGGAGTTTCGTACGATGCTGGCGCGGTGTCCGGCCGACGCAACCATGCATAGCGGGTTGGCAGCCGCCCTGGAGAGTGAAGGCCACCTCGAACCTGCGGAGGCCGAATTTCGCGCCGCCCTCGAGATGGATGCACATGATTTCACCGCTCTTTTCAACCTGGGCGATATTGCGCTCGAGGCCGGTCAGTCTCGGCAGGCCGCGGAGTTACTGGATGGTGCTGTCCAACAGCGTCCTAAGGACGTGGATGCCCGTCATAGGCTGGCCGAGGCGTATGCTTTGACAGGACGCATGGGCGACGCGATTGCACAGCTCCGCGAGGCAATCATCCTCTCGCCCACCGATCCTGAACTGCATGCATTGTTGTCACAGGCCTTGGCCAGCAACGGTCAATTAGAGCAGGCGATTGCCGAGCGAAAGGCCGCATTGCATTTGCGTGCCGATGACGCCGATGACTGGAACAATCTTGGCGTCCTCGAAGCAAGAGTGGGGAAGGTTGGCGATGCCCGTGAGGATTTTCTTCATGCTTTGAAACTCGCGCCCAATCACGCGCAGGCGCGAGCCAATCTGCAGCGTCTGCCACCTTCCTGATCAAGACTCGCGGGCCTTTCAGTGCTTCATCAAGCCCTGTGCATTCATCCACGCGAGGAGCAGTAACGGCCAGTCTGCGACTGGCTCCGGATTGGTCTTACGAATACCGAAACCATGGCCAATCCCTGCGTAGATGTGGAGCTCGCTTGACACATGGGCACGGCTCAGCGTGAGGTACAGCTCCGCTAACCCTTGCGAAATGTCTGCCCGGTCATTGCCCCCGCACGCCAGAAAGGCCCGTGGGGTTTCAGAATTGACCCGTGGGTCCTTAGGAATCGCCGGGTACAGCAATGCCTGGAAATCCGGCTTGGAACTAAATCGTTCAATTGGATCCGTGGCCGCGGGTGTGCCGTTGTCATAGCGCGTGCTGGCGAGTTCCGCCAGTTCGCCCCCGGCTGAGAAACCCATCACGCCCACCCGCGCGGGATCGATTCCCCACTCCTTGCTCCGGCTGCGCACCATGCGGATAGCCCGCTGCATGTCTCCCAACTCGGTTCCTTCCACGGTGTAGGTGGAATCCTTTTCACGGGCCAACCTGTATTTCAAAACAAATGCCGCCACCCCGTGGCTGCTCAGAAATTCACCCACGGCATAGCCCTCGTGATCCATCCACAACTCGCGGTGGCCGCCGCCCGGCGCAACGATGATGGCCGCCCCCGTGGCTGAACCCGCCTGCGGCAGATAAGGAATGATCGACGGATCCTGAATATTCGAGAGAATATGCTCGCCGTTCTCGATGCGCACCGCTTCCGGGGCCGTGACGCCCGATGAGCCGGGAGCGCCTGCAGGCCAAAGTTTGACCGGTGTTTCTTGAGCGAATGCCGGGTTTAGCGAAAGGTTTAGCGAAAGGTTCAGCGAAAGGCAAACCAACAAAAACGAAATCCGGCGGGGAATACCTTTACCAGTATGCAAAAGAGCCCTCCTGCGCAGTTGTTTGAGGCAAGCAATCACGGCATCGGCAGTTGCTAAAAGCACGACCGGAGCCTGCTTGGGAGTGCACACCACACCGAGCCTACGCGACGGCCCATGCCTGCGAATCCGACAAAAGTAGGATCCGGAGTAATCCTACTAAAGTAGGTATCGTCTGCCTAACTAAGCCGATATGCTTGGTTCCGTTTTCCAGGAGGGAGCCAAGGATGACGTATAGCCCGACTCGACGTGATTTTCTGGGGGATGCTGCAAAGTTGGGAATAGCCTCCGCATTCAACCTGGGCATTCCGGCTCTTTCCGAAACAACAAAAACGACAAACCCGGAACGCAAATCCAATTTCGACAGTCAGTGGAAATTTCTCAAGGGTGACGTGGACGGCGCCCAAGCGCCGGATTTCCATGACGGCAGCTGGAAAACGCTGGACCTGCCTCATGACTGGGGTATCGAAGGCCCTTTCAGCGAATACGCTCCAGCCGCGGGGACCGGCGCCTATCTGCCTGCGGGCATCGGCTGGTACCGGAAGCAGTTCATCCTTCCGCTTGCGGCCCGGGGCAAGCGCGTCACGCTGAAATTCGACGGCGTGTATCAGCGCAGCGAAGTCTGGATTAACGGGACTTCGCTGGGCATGCGGCCCTATGGTTTCAGTACCTTCTCCTATGACCTGACGGATCATCTCAATGCGCATGGAAAACCCAATCACGTTGCCGTTCGGGTTGATAATTCGCTGCAGCCGAACTGCCGCTGGTATACCGGCTCCGGCATTTACCGTCATACTTGGCTGATCCTCACCGATCCTGTCCATCTCGCCCAGTGGGGCACTTTTATTCGGACACCGGCGGTTTCTGCCCAGAACGCAACGGTAGAAATTACGACTCGGGTAATGAACGAAAGCGAGCAGGACAGCGATTGCGAGTTGCTTACGGAGATCCTCGACGCGAACGGTTCCGTGCTGCGGCAGGACCGCAGTACGATGCCGGTTCCGCGCCGGGCAGACCTCACCTTTTCCCAACACCTGGAAATCGCTTCTCCGATGCTGTGGTCGGTGTCTTCGCCCAACCTCTATCGGGTACGCAGCAGCTTGAAGTCGCATGGAACCCAGGTCGACCAGGAAACCACGGTTTTTGGCATACGCCAGATCGAGTTCGACGTAAATCGAGGTTTTCTTCTCAACGGCCAACACGTAAAGATGAACGGCGTTTGTATCCATGGCGACTGCGGATCGGTGGGCACGGCCGTGCCGGAACGAATGTGGGAACGCCGCCTGGAGCTGCTGCGGAGCATGGGCTGCAACGCGATCCGCCTGAGCCACAATCCGCCTGCCCCGGAGCTGCTCGATCTCCTGGACCGTATGGGATTCCTGGTCATGGCCGAAGCCTTCGATGAGTGGAAACAGCCAAAGTTGCAAACCCCCCAGTACGGTTACCACAAATACTTCGATGAATGGTCTGCGCGCGACATGGGGGCAATGATCGAACGCGACCGCAATCATCCTTCGATTGTGATTTGGAGCGCAGGCAATGAAGTGCCCGATCAGACCGATCCGCGGGGTTCCGAAACACTTCGGGCACTGCTGGATATTATCCGCAGTAAAGATCCGACCCGGCCGGTCACGGTGGCCTGCGACAACATCGCGGCCGAGCCCAAGGCGGCTTTGCCGGAATTTCTCAACAAACTCGATGTTGTCGGTTACAACTACGTGGACCGCTGGCGAGACCGCCGGGAAAAGTTTTATGCCATCGACCGCCATGCTTACCCCGAACGCAAATTTATTGGCACAGAGACGAGTTCAATTTTCGGTCCCCGCGGGTCGTATGCGCTCGAAGAGCCCGACGACCCCTTCTTCGGCAGGGCTGCCAACACCGCCATCGAAGTGGAACAACTGCAGAAATTCATCCAGACCTACGACTATGTGAGCGGCGACTTTATCTGGACCGGCATCGACTACCTCGGGGAATCTCGCTGGCCCGCGAAGCTCTCTTCCGCCGGCGCCATCGATACGTGCGGATTCCCCAAAGATGCCTTTTACTTCTACCAAAGCAGGTGGACCACCGAGCCGGTCCTTCATCTGTTCCCGCACTGGAACTGGACAGGGAAGGAAGGCAAAGTCATTACCGTGACCTGCTACACCAACTGCGACACGGTCGAGTTATTCCTGAATGGCAAAAGCTTTGGTGTGAAGGGGTACGCTTTTCCCCGGCCGGGAATGATAGGCAAGTATGGGAACTATCCCCCTCGGGCAATGGCTTTGCAGACCACCGCGGATCTTCACTTGTCGTGGGATGTTCCGTTTACTCCTGGCTCGCTCACGGCGAAGGGGGTGAAAGACGGCAAGGTGATTCGCGAAGTCGAGATTCATACCACCGGCAGCCCGGCAAAGCTGGCGCTCAGTGTCGATCGGTCCCGCATCTCCAACCGGCCCGCGGACGTTGCCCATGTCACCGTACAGGTTGTGGATTCCGATGGGCGGATGGTTCCCACGGCGGACGATGAGATTACGTTTGCTTTACGAGGTCCGGGGCGCATCCTTGGCCTGGACAACGGCCGGCCCGACAGTCACGAGAGCTACCAGGGTCCAAGCCGCCGTGCTTTCCATGGACTTGCTTTGGCGGTGATACAGTCCACGGGGATCACGGGTATGACAACTCTCTCTGCCTCATCCGGTTCACTCACACTGGCAGAAATTTCGATCGAAGTCAGCGCGGAGTCTCCGGCGTAGAGAAAGCAGCCAGCCAACGGGAGGTGAACCCTATCAGTCTTTTGCGCACGATCTCCGTGAATTCCGGCTCTTCCGTGTTCTGCAGCGCATTGACCAGCTCGTAATGCTCTCTGCCCATGGAACCCGTCAGTGGCGCGCCGCTGGCTAACACCACAAAGGTGAACAGCGGCGCCATCAGCCGATCCAGTGTTTCGGCCAGATATGCATTTCCGGAAAGCGCCCAGCACTTTTTGTGGAACGCATAATCCAGTTCCAGGAATTGCCGGCGGTCGCCGTTTTCCCCGGCTTCCACCACTTTTGCGATTTGCCGGCTCAGTTCCTTGAGGTCGTTTTCTGTGACCCGGGGCTTGGCCCATTGCAGTGCCAGCAGCTCCAACTCCACGCGAAGCGTGTAAAGCTGGCGGACTTCGTCGGTTGAAAACTGCGTCACAAAGGTGCCGGTGTTGGTGACCCGCCGTACGAATCCCTGCCCCTGCAAAGCAATCAATGCCTCGCGTACAACGGGTGTGCCGACTTTCATTTGCCTGGCAAGCTCCCGCTCTACGATGGGGTCACCCGGTTTCAGCTCCCCGGCGAAAAAGGCGTCCTTTAACGCGTTGATCACGCGGTCGCTCAGAGAAAGCGGCTCAATTTCCGCAAAGGTAGGCATGCTCGTTTATTTATCATCGCAGCACCTGGAACCCGTCGCAACCACTTTGCGTGGCGGCGCGAAACAGATTGCATGTACACTTCTCCCGTTGCGCCATACGGTGATAGATCACTTATCAGGCGTCGTAGAGAGAGGCTGATGGCGCGACCAACCCGGATTCGTTACAACGTCCTCGCCCTGACGATTGCCGCCTACATGATCACCTATATCGATCGGGTGGTCATCTCCTCCGCGGTCCCTTCCATTCAAAAGGAATTCGGGTTCTCGATCGTGACCATGGGGTGGATCCTCAGTTCCTTTCAATGGGCCTACGCGATTTTTCAAATACCCGGCGGCTGGTTGGGCGATCGAATCGGACCGCGCCGGGCGCTGGCGCTCATTGTGACTTGGTGGTCCGCCTTTACCTGCGCCACCATCTTTGCCTGGAACGCCGTCTCCATGGCCTTGATCCGCTTCCTTTTCGGAATGGGAGAGGCGGGTTCTTTTCCCATCGCCACACGCTCTCTCTCCCGCTGGATGTTGCCCACCGAACGAGGTTTTGCCCAGGGCGCAACGCACGCCGGCTCCCGTCTTGGAGGCGCGCTTACGCCCGCCTTGGTGGTGCTGATTATCGCGCGCTGGGGATGGCGTGCCGCCTTCCTCTGCTGCGGCGCGCTCGGGCTGGCCTGGGCCGCCTTATGGTTTTGGTACTACCGCGATACTCCGGACGAGCATTCCGCGGTCAACGCGGAAGAGCGCGAGCTCATTCGTTCTTCGCTGGAGCTGGCGCGCGGGGCAAAGACGACACAGAGCGTGCCCTGGAAGCACATTCTTTCGAGCCCGCAGATGAGGGTTCTATGTGCCATGTATTTTTGCTACGCCTATAATCTATCGGTCTACCTGGTGTGGTTTCCCAAATACCTGAATGACCATCGTGGATTCAACCTCAAGCAG
>JBARKD010000512.1:0-3343 GCA_049800615.1 Acidobacteriaceae bacterium
CCTTTCCCTGAAGGCCGGGCGATTTATTGATCAGCAGGATTCCTTGACCCATAGCCATGCCGCAGTGGTGACGGAAAAGTTTGCCTTGGCCCAGTTCGGCAATCCCAGTGAAGCGATCGGCCATACACTGGCCATCTCTGGGGTTCCGTTCACCATCATCGGTGTGTTTCAGGAGAGTTTTGACACCTTCGGACAGTCGGAGATTGTCGACGAGACGGTTTTGATCCCGTACACGGTCGCGCGCTATTTCACCGGTACGGAGGGGGTTAATCAGATCTACTTCTCCATGACTGATTCGGGAAGTGTTCCATGGGCCACGCAGGCAATCCAGAAGGCCATCAAGACCAGGCACCGCTCCGAGTCGGTATATGACGTGGGTAATCTGGCTGCCGTGCTTTCCATGGCGGGCAAGACGGCCACGGCGTTCAGTATTGTGCTGCTGTTGTTTTCCCTGGTTACCTTGCTGGTGAGCGGCGTGGGCATCATGAATATCATGCTGGCGACCGTGCGCTCCCGCATTCGGGAAATCGGGATTCGCAAGGCGCTCGGAGCAACCTACAGGGAAATTCAACTGCAATTTCTCGCCGAAGCGGTCCTGATCTCGTTAAGCGGGGGAGTCGTGGGAACAGTGCTGGCGATGGCTCTACCCTTGCTGGTGTCTTTTTTTACCGGTTACAGCTTGCAGGTGTCCTGGACGTCCGCGGTGGTAGCGATTCTGGTTTCGTGCGGAGTCGGGGTAGCCTTTGGGACGTTCCCGGCGGTGAGGGCGGCTAAAATGGATCCGGTGGATTCGTTGAAGTATGAGTAGACAGGTGCGGTCAATCTCAAATTTTCGTTGCACTTGTCGAAACCGGGGTATAAGCTTAAGGAGCGTCGAATACGATTTTGGTTCTCAGTTCGTTCTGCTCTAGGAGTCCGCACTACCTGACCTGTAGACCCCCGAATTGAATTCAGCGTCATCTCGTTACAAGGAAGAAGCACAATGGAACAAGGTACAGTTAAATGGTTCAACGATGCCAAGGGGTTCGGCTTCTTGAGCCGTGCAAATGGTGAAGATGTTTTCGTGCACCACACAGCGATTCAGGCAAGCGGTTTCCGCACTCTCCAAGAAGGCCAGGCGGTACAGTTCAACGTCACCAAAGGCCCGAAGGGCTGGCAGGCTGAGAACGTTCAAGTTCTCTAGTTTGTAGTGACATCTGGCGCGGGAAAAGACAGCACAATCTAAGCCTTCTCCCGCGCCCCCCAATTCGATTGTTGGCCCGCAAAGTTCATGATCTGTTCTGACGGTCCTTCCTGCGTTTTTCTTTCCCATCCAGTCTCAGCTAGAATCTCTGCGAAGGAGAACTTATGTTTCGACCGTTTGCCGTCCTGCTTCTGCTTTGCTGCGGACTTGTCATGGGTTGCGTCACCGGTAGCGTCACGCAAAACGTAAGCACGACCGGGTGGAAAGGCCAGAAAGTCGGCAAAAGCTCAAACGAAGTCGGACCCGTTCCGAGTTCGACCACCGGCACCGCCGGCAATATCGAGCAACCTCAGCCCCAACCGCCGCAGGCCGAGCCTAAGGCAACGCAGAACCTTGACAGTGACTAAAGTACTGGTTTGCTGGAATCGTATCGAAACGAACCTTTCTCATCTTTGAACTGGAGTGAGTGCATGGCTGAGCCGGAAGTGACAATCACGTTACGCCCCAACGGACCGCTTCGCGTGGAAGGTCCAATCAAGCTGGTCGACAGCGATGGCAAAGTAATCGATTTGGGCGGCAAGCCGGCCATCTCTCTTTGCCGGTGCGGAGCATCGGTCAACAAACCATTCTGCGACGGTACTCACTCGAGGATCGGTTTTCAGGCTGCGGCCGCCGCTGTTCCGGAATCTGCAGAAAAGAACTAGTCCACAACGACACAAGCTTGGAGCGACACAAGTTTGGCACGACACAAGTTTGGCTTCGTGCGCTCCTCGGCCCGGGGTTCGGTCGACGAAAGTTGGCTCGCCCAATATCAGCGAGGATAAGCCATTCAGAACTGTTCCTCGTTGGCGAGAGGCAATTTGGGTCTTCTCCAAAACCGTGCAAGCACGGAGAGGTCCAGCATGCTGCGCGTAAAGCCGGCCAGATTATCCCCTAGTATTTGCAGGCTCTCGCGCAAGACATAAAAAGCCGTGAAGAGGTCTCCGGTCAGCAGCGCGATGGCTGCGCCGCGCAAGCCGAGTGCGCTCACATGCATCAGTATCCAGGCCAAACCTAAAGCTACGATGGTGGCGCTCAGCATGGCCCTGGCCATTCGTTGATGCTGGTTGGTGGCCATGGGCACCACTGAGCTGGTGAACCAGAATGCCGAGACCACCATTTGCATCAGCATGATGTTCAGCAGCACGGGGTCGGTTGGCACCCTGCCGACCGTCCACACTCGCCAGATCCGATCACCTAGAACAGCGACCGTCAGTGTGATGCCCAGGCACAGCAGAAGCGAAATCTGGCAGGCGCGGCGATGGAGCATACGCGCAACATCCATCGCTCTCACCCCGAAGGCCGCGGACATTTCCGGCCAGACGGAGTTGTTGATCAGGTTCATTCCCTGGACAGCGCTGCGGGAGATGGTTCGCGCAGTATTGAAGGTCACCACCGGAATCGGGCCCATCACGTAACCGATCACCACCAGAATTCCCTGCAGGTTGAGCGCGTTCACCAGCGGGAAACTCATGAAGGAAAACGCCGGCCCGGCCAGGCGGCGTATCACTTTCCACTGTGCGTGACGAACCCCAAAGCGGATCCAGGGCACCTCGCGCCGCAGCAGAACCCATAAGGCAAACACTCCAACCGCATTGACAGCCGCGTACAGCATGGCGACGGCTACCGGAGACAGGCGCAACGCAACAGCGAACATGGTGCTCAGGAAAGCTGCCAACACGATCAGGCTCTTGGCCATGGTTCCCAGCGGATATTTGCCTACGCAGCGGAAAGCCGCCTGGAAGAGGGTCTCCTGCATGCCCAGCAGGACGGCCAGGCCGAGCAGCAGGATGATCAGCCTGGCATCGACGGCGGCAATGGCATGCATGTGCAGCCAGGTGCCTATCGGAAGCACCCAGACGGTAGCCAGCAGCAACAGTCCGAGCAGGCTGGTGATGACCGTGGTCAGTACCCAGACACTTTGAAAGACAACCAGGGCCTGCTCGAAATCGTGCGCAGCCGCCAGCATAGTCATCTCGTTACCGGCGACGCTGCCAAATCCGACGTCGCTCAGCCCAAGATAGCTGGGAATGGTATTGAGCAGAATCCACTCCCCGTAGAGGTGAACTCCCCAGTGACTGAGGAAGACGGGGACGGAAAAAATCTGGGTCAGGGTGGTAG
>JBARKD010000513.1:0-3748 GCA_049800615.1 Acidobacteriaceae bacterium
ATTCCGATCTCCGCCACAGGTGGCCCTTGTCAGTACGGGTTGCGCCATTCATCGCTATCCGCGGGGCGCGCCGCGATGCATCTGCTTACTTACTCCAAATTTCATTCGCTCTTGTTTGGATCCAAGATAGCCTAGTCCGGTCCGGCGAGCCGAATCACGGGTGTGACGGGCGCGTTTTGGGAGAGGAATGCCGTGAACGTTACCAGACGAGATTTCGCGAAGGGTTCGGCGCTGGTTGTCGGCCTTGCGGCACTCAAAACTAAAAAGGCTCGAGCGCAGAATGTGACGGCCGCTGAAGCCCGCGCCCTCGCAAAAGAAGCCTACATCTATGGCGAACCGATCGTCGATAATTATCGGATCCAGCACGCCTACTGGGTAGATAAGGCGAACCCCGAGTTCAAGGGTGCGTGGAATCACATCTGGAACAGCCCGCGTCTCTTCACTCCGGCAGACGTGGCGATCCAAACGCCCAATACCGACACGCTGTATTCGATGGTGGGAGCCGACCTACGGGCTGAGCCCCTCGTGCTCACGGTGCCGCCGATCGAGAGAGATCGCTATTTCTCCGTCCAGCTCATCGATTACTACACGCAGAATTTCGACTACATCGGCACCCGCACGACTGGAAACGGGGGCGGTAGATATCTGCTTGCGGGGCCAAATTGGAAGGGCGAGGCCCCCAAGGGGGTCGACAGGGTCTTCCGCTCCGAAACGGAGCTTGCGTTCCCCGGCTATCGCACGCAGCTCTTCAATCCCGCTGACCTGGACAATGTGAAAAAAGTGCAGGCCGGCTACAAGGTTCAGACGCTCTCGGACTTTCTCGGTCAGCCGGCACCCAGGGCAGCGCCAGCCATTGACTTTGTCAAGCCACTCACTCCGTCCGAGCAGAGAACCTCGCCCGAGTTTTTCAACATCCTGAATTTCGTCATGCAGTTCTGCCCGACCGTTCCCTCAGAGACGGCCCTGATGGAACGCTTCGCGACGATCGGGATCGGCGCGGGGAGGATATTTGACGTTGCCAAGCTTTCACCCGAGATCAAGACAGCTATGGAACAAGGCATGGCGGACGCCTGGGCCGAGCACGCGGCCCTACAGAAACGAGTCAATGCGGGCGAAGTCAGCACCGGCGAGTTCTTCGGCACGCGGGCGTTCCTAAAAAACAACTACCTCTACCGGATGGCCGGCGCCGTCTATGGTATTTACGGCAACTCAAGAGAGGAGGCGCTGTATCCGTCCTATGCCGTCGATGCCAGCGGGCAGAACCTCGATGGAGCTAACCGCTATACGCTTCGCTTCGCTCCGGGCCAGCTCCCGCCAGTCAGGGCATTCTGGTCGCTGACCATGTATGATTATCCGGCGCAGCTAATGGTATCCAATCCGCTCAGTCGGTACGTTCTCAACACACCGATGATGCCGCAGTTCAAGAAGGACGCCGACGGCGGGTTGACCCTGTACTTTCAGAACGAATCCCCGGGAGCCGACAGGGAAACCAACTGGCTGCCTGCGCCCAAGGGGCCGTTTCTTGTCGTCATGCGCCTTTACTGGCCGAAAGAAGAGGCTCTCGACGGTTCGTGGAAGCATCCGCCGATGAACAAAGTGCGGTGAACTTCTGGGCGTGTCTTTAGAACCGTACTCCAGCATCGTTCGATAGGATCGGAGTCCCGCATGAAGGCCATATCGCGCCGAGCATTTTCGACAGGGATCGCTCTGCTCCCCGCGTTGCGCTTCACCGCCGCCTTTTCTCAGTCCCGCGTTACGCCGGAGGATGCTCGCGCCATCGCCAAGGAGGCCTACATTTACGGCTATCCTTTGGCGGACAACTATCGGGTAGAGCACGCCTACTTCGTCGATCCCAAGAATCCAGAGTTCAAGGCGCCCTGGAACCACCTCAAGAACATCCCGCGCGTCTTCACGCCAGCCGACACGGCGGTTCAGACGCCCAATTCCGACACGCCTTACTCTTGGATGGGCCTCGATCTGCGCGCCGAACCCATCGTGTTGTCCCTCCCGTCGATCGAAAAGGAACGCTACTTCAGCGTCCAGCTCACCGACGCCTATACTTTCAATTTTTCCTATCTGGGCACCCGGACCACGGGTAATGACGGCGGCAGCTTTGCCATCGCCGGACCAAACTGGAAGGGCGACGTCCCGGAAGGCGTGAAGAAGGTCGTCCGCTCTGAGACGGACCTGATCATCGTCGTTTATCGCACGCAGCTGTTCGATCCCGATGATATCGACAACGTCAAAAAGATCCAAGCCAGCTACAAAGTCCAGCCGCTTTCGGAGTTCCTCGGCAAATTAGCACCGGCCCCAGCGCCGGCCATCGATTTCGTTGCGCCTTTAACGCCCGAGACGCAGAAGACCTCGCTGGAGATCTTTAACATCGTCAATTTCGTGCTGCAGTTCTGCCCGACCGATCCGTCCGAAACGGCCCTTATGGAGCGGTTTGCCAAGATTGGGGTTGGGGCCGGAAAGACCTTCGATCCGAGCAAACTGACACCGGAGATCAAAGCCGCGATCGACCAGGGCCGAGCCGATGCCTGGGCTGCGTTTGCGAGAGGTGTCAAAGAGCTGGACGTTGGAACTCTGACGTCGGGGGATTTGTTCGGCACACGCGAGGCGATGAAGAATAACTATCTCAATCGTTGGCTTGGCACGATCGGCATCTACGGTAACTCGAAGCAGGAGGCGATGTATCCGGTTTATCGGATTGATTCCGAGGGACAGAAGCTCAGCGGCGCCAACCATTACAGCTTGCGCTTCGCACCGGACGAGCTCCCACCTGTTAACGCGTTTTGGTCGCTGACCATGTGCCATCTGCCCCAAAGCCTGCTGGTGGCCAATCCGCTCGATCGCTACCTCCTCAACTCGCCGATGCTGCCGCGGTTCAAGAGGGACGCCGATGGTGGCTTGACGCTGCTGATCCAGAACAAATCTCCAGGTAAGGACATGGAACCAAACTGGCTGCCCGCACCCAAGGGTCCGTTTGCGATGTACATGCGACTCTACTGGCCGAAGGAGGAAGCCTTGGACGGCAAATGGAAGGCGCCGCCGCTAAAGCGGGCGACGTAAATTCAGTCAGTAAACCGAAGTCAGCTTTTCGTGGCCCAATGCTCCGTTCACTCAAATGGCCCGCTCACCGGCTTTGGATCCCTGGCTGCCGTTCCGCAACTGGCTCGACGAGCCCCTTTCGCGTTTTCAGCCCAAAGCGGACCAACCTGAAACGGCAAGCTTTAGTTGTTCAAACGAGCTCGGCTTAAATTTTTCGGGTATAAAAATCAACAGCGCAAACAATCACATAAGAGTGCCGAGTTTCATCCTGTCGGGCGCGCCATCCTCAATTTAACATGAGATAGGTCTTGGGTTCTGGTCACTGGTTGGTCATCTCGCGCCACGTCGCATGGTGAGGGAGACCTTTAGCCAGAGCAGGGACAGAGTCCACGCCAAAGGCGCCCTGCGCTTCACGCCTGAAAACGAGGTCACCGTCCCGAGCCATCGTTCCACTTCGACCTGAATGGCAATCGTTGCTCACCGATGGTGGGCCGATCATCCGCGCAGAAACAACCTCAATTGAATTTTGTGCTTGCCTGAAAAGGGAATTAAGCATTTCCTTTGCGAACGCCGGAATGGCGAGACTTCGGGGGGCCCGATGCCTGATCCAAATGCACCAATCCTGGTCGGACTACTGCTCTACGGGCTTTTTGGCGCCGCGGGCCAAATCGTCAGAGCAATTGTAGCCCTTGGGGGC
>JBARKD010000514.1:0-1821 GCA_049800615.1 Acidobacteriaceae bacterium
GTCGTGAGCGGCCATAGAGTGGCGCAGTTTGTGAGGCACATTGTGGTCGAACAAAACCTTCACTGTTGGTTTTGCTGGAAAGCTGCAAAGGTGAGCAGTTCACGGATCGTCGTTTCCGGGATGCCGAAGTTTTCGGAAATCTCCTCCACCGGCGAACCCCCGATGTAATTCTCCACAATAGAATCGGCCTGCACGCGCGTCCCTTTCAGGATTGCCGCCCCGCTAACCTTGCGCGGATTGGTTTCGACAATGGGGCAATCGGACCAGTCGATTTCAGTCTTCGTCGTTTGTGTTTGCATACGCGTAAAGGCCAGCAGAGCCCGGATATCCTCGGGTTTCAAATCGAAGTTGTAGGCGATATCCTCAACGGTTTCTCCGGCGTCATGGTTCTAGACTACCTGGTCGGCGGCCACCCGCGTACCCCGGATCACGTGTACGCCACCCACCTTGGGAACGACCTCGACAAGTTTGCAGCCTCGCCAATCCGTGGGACTCATGCTAGCTCTATTTTAGCCCCCGAAACAGTCAGAACGAGTTACCGTAACCGCCTCATCGTAACCCTGAAATTCTTGCCATCCGTGTTTTCCCTGTTGCGTTTCCCGTGTTTCCGTCAGAAACTGCGAGAAAGGGAAGAAACGGGGATTTGGTGACGTATGCATCCAACGGCTCTGGAGAAGAGTGGATTCACTACAACTCTGAACATGGCCTTAAGCTCCACCGCTCCCGAGCGGTCCGCCGAAAACCTTCACCGCAAGCAGCTTGCCCGTTTCGGTAAGTGGCTGTATCGATTGGGTTTCGTCCCCGGTACTGCGGGCAACCTCTCGGTTCGCCTGACCCCGGATCGCATTCTGGCGACACCCACCGCGATGAGCAAAGGACTACTTAAGGCGTCGGATATGGTCGTGGTTGACATGGAAGGCCGCCGGGTCGGCGAGGGCCGTAATGTCACCAGCGAAATCGGAATGCACCTGGCAATTTACCATCAGCGGCCCGATGTGCAGGCGGTGGTCCATGCCCATCCGCCCATCGCGACCGGTTTCGCTTCTTGTGGTTTGGCACTCGAGGAGCCACTGTGCTCCGAGATCATCATGTCGCTCGGTTCCATTCCGCTGGCGCCGTATGCGACCACCGGAACGTCTGAGGTTGCGTCCAGCATCCAGCCCCTGATCGTCGACCATGATGCCGTGCTGCTTGCCAACCACGGGGTGGTCACTGCCGGCGACAACCTGCAGGATGCCTTCATGCGCATGGAAACAGTGGAACATTTCGCCCACATCTGCCTGGTTGCGCGCCAGCTGGGCTGCGCCAAGCCCCTCTCCTGCGACCACCTGCAACAGCTTGCCGAAGCTCGATCCCGTTACCAGAGGAACGCCGCTCCCGGCTGTTGACCAGAGGCCGTCTACTCGTTTGCGACAAGTCACTTTCAGGCCGAGGTGGTTCCCGTGGACATCGAGCTACGCCCACTGAGGCTGGCTGAGATCCTTGACCGGATCTTCCAGCTCTATCGCGCGCGCTTCGCGCTGTTTCTCGGGATAGCCGGTGTCAGCACCATCCTCGAGCTGTTGTGGAATCTGATCAATATGGCGGAACTCCGCTGGATGACCAGGCACCATCTTGCCCGGCAATGGGCCGCCACCGTCTCTTCGATCCCAGCCTGGGCAATCTTGTTCGCCGCCGCTGCTCTTTGCCTGGCGGCGACCAACCGTGCGGTAGCAGCGATCTATGATGGAGAGCCGACCAGCATCGTCAAGGCATTCGCCGCCCTTCGTTCGGGCTGGCTGCGGTATGTCTGGGTAAATACGTGGGCATTCTTCATAGCCT
>JBARKD010000515.1:0-4405 GCA_049800615.1 Acidobacteriaceae bacterium
TCCTTCGCGTTCTTTGCGAAGGGTGGGATGCCACTGCTCTTCACCCGAAGCCCTTCCCTGCAACTTCTGCTTATCCCACCCTTCGCAAAGAACGCGAAGGATGGGGCACCCGATCCTTGGTCGCTGATGACCGAGTTCTCACGCAGACTCTTTTAGCCCCGCCATCAAATCGAACAACAGAGGTCCACTGAGCGGTCAGTGATGGCTTAGGGCCCACACGTAGGCAGCCAATGCGTTTACCTGGTCCGGGGTAAGCTGAGCGCCACCCATCGGCGGCATGGGACTGCGATATTCTTTCGGCTGCATCACGCCCTCCGTGATGGTCTTGGCGATCGCCGGGTAGCTGCCGTCGCTCCACAACCATTTCTGATCGGTGAGATCGGGACCGAGAGCGCTTCCCTTGGCGCTTGCGCCGTGGCAGCCGGCACAGGAGGCTCCGCCCACCTGGCCGTGGTAAATGCGATCCCCCAAGGCCACCATGTCTTGCGTCGCTCCCGGCGGAACCGACAGCCCGGCATCCGGATTTGTACCTTCGGGAGGTTTGGCCTGAGCTGCCATGATCGGGCCAGCCGGGGCGGTCGCACTGGGACATGGACGGCCAAAAGAAGCACCCCCTCCGGAATACACCACTTTGTAGATCCGGCCCGTGATGTCGTCTGAGATGTAAAGCGATCCGTCTGGCCCTACAGCGAGGCCGCTGGGACGATGCACGGCTTTCTCCGGGGTAGCCGTCTCTCCTGCAAAGCCATCGGCGAACAGTTCACAGGGGCCGGAAGCGCGGCCCGCGGCCAACGGCTGGAAAATTACGTTGTAACCGGCCTGGGCGTAGGGAGCGCGGTTCCACGAACCATGGAACGCGATAAACACGCCGTTGCGGTAGTGAGCCGGGAACTGCTTCTGGTCGTAGAACACAGCGCCGTTTGGACCCCAGTGCGCCGGATAAACAGCAACCGGAGGAATTTTGTTGGCGCACACGCCTACTTTGTTGCCGCCGTCGCCGCCATATTCGGGAGCCAGAACCAGCCTTTGCCGGAAGGGGTCGTAATAGCATTCCGGCCAGCCATAGTCTCCACCCTGCTTCAGCAGGAGCAGCTCTTCCGCGGGCAGCGTCGCTTCTTCCTCGGGCTTGTAGAGATCGGGCCAATTCGAGTGCAACTGATCGCGCCCGTGCTGGGTTACATAGACGCGCTTGCCTGCGTTGTCGACGGCGAAGCCTTCGCCGTTGCGAATTCCGGTAGCGTAGCGGTCAGCCGGGGTGAACGGCTGGTTGGTTTTGTTAGCGTCAAAGCGCCACGTACCGCCGCGAGTCTCGAGCTCGGTGCACGGGTCGGCGCCGGGAGACTTCAGTTCGCGGTTCTTCAACTGACAGGCATTGGTGGAGGTCCCCACATCGACGTACATGGAACCGTCGGCGGTGATGGCGAAAGGGTGCATGGGGTGATCGCCGCCCAACGGTAGACCCGTCACAACATTCACGGCGGAACCTTGGGGCACGATCGAGCCCGGAGACAACGGATAACGGACAATGCGTTCGTTGATTTCCGCGTAGATCGACCCCTTATAAAGAGCGATGCCCGTACCGCCGGCTCCGCCGGTGGCGGAGGTTTCGCCAAAGCGTTCGGTTACGTCGGCCTTCCCAGTACCCGATTTGTCCTGCAGGGCGACGAGAAATCCACCGGCAGGCGGCTTATCTCCTGGTGGATAGTAGTCGCCCGACCAGGTGTTGACGTAGACGACTCCGTCGGGCGCCACTACCAGGTGCCGCGCGTGGCCGATGTTGTCGGCAAATATGGTCGCGCAGAAGCCGGCGGGGAGCGTTAACCCGGAATCGTTGGCTGCGCATGCGTGGCTTTGAGCCTGCACGCTCGATTGATCGCTTACCAGGGAGCTTACGCACAATGTGATCAGCGCCAGGCTGGCGGGCAGCAGAGCTTTATACAGAGCCCGAACTCGCATGAACCACCTCCGGAATTATGGTGATTACAACCGGCCGAACTTCTTTACCGCTTCTTCAATGGATTTGGTGTTCTCAATGTAGGCATACATGCTGTGTTCTTTAAAGTCCAGTTGCTGTGACAATACCAGAATTTTAGGGGCGATCGGCCGGGGCACCACCACGACTCCATCACTATCGGCGGCTACAATGTCGCCGGCATTCACCTGAACGCCGTCACACTCTACGGCGCCGCCTGCGCTCACTGCACGATAGTGACCGGCGGAGGTAGCGGGATTAATGCCGGTAGCGTAGACGGGAAATCCAATCTTACGCAGGTAAGCGACATCGCGCACGCCGCCATCGATGATCGCTCCGGCGAAATCGCGCGCCGACATGGCAGTGCCCATCAGGCCGCCCATCCCGGCAATATCCGCCCCATCCTGGATGGTCATGACGTAGACCGAGTCCTTCGCTCCGTTGTCGATCGTCGAAAGCATCGGCGTGAGCGCATTGGGATCGTGATTCTCTTCCTTGACCAGCTTCACGGTCACCGCATACCCGGCAAATTTCGTGGTGAAGATCGGCTGCATGTGGTGCGTCATATACATGCGCTTCCCGGTAAGCTGCTCGATGGCGTCGGAGACGGATGACACCTCGACATGCCGGTAGGCTGCAATCATGGCTGCGGGATCGTTGGCGTATACCGATGGATCGGGAAAGGTCTGAGCGCGCAGGAACAGAGCAGCCAGCAGGCAGGGAACAACAAGAGAGACGGCCAGAAAGAATTTGCGTTTCAGCTTCATCCGGGATTTCTCCTTCGATTTCTACCAGTCGAGAATGGCTCCGTCCGCTGCCCGCGCGATGGAGGCGGCAAGTGTTTCCTGCCGGAAGGGATGTTTGGCTGCCTCGACTTCATCCACTTCGATGCCCAGGCCGGGAGACTCGGATTTTACCCAGTAGCCATTTTCCATCTTGAGGTCGTGCTTTACGACGTCCCATCGCCAGGGCACATCGGTAAGCATATCTTCCTGGATGAGAAAGTTGGGCGTTGACAGGGCAAAGTGAAGGGCAGCGGCGTTGGCGATAGGGCCGAGCGGATTGTGAGGCGCTACCCCCATATAGTAGGTCTCTGCCGCAGCAGCAATCTTTTTGGCTTCGGAGAGGCCGCCACAATGGCAGAGGTCAGGCTGGACTACGTGGCACGCCTGCTGCTCCAGGACCTCACGAAACTGGAAGCGCGTCACCAGGCGTTCCCCCGTCGCGATCGGGGCGCGGACCGCTTCCCGCACCTGGCGCATCGCCGGCACGTTCTCCGGAGGAACAGGCTCTTCGCAGAAGTAGGGACTGAATTCCTCGATGGCATGGATGTATTGGATCGCCATGGCGGGCGACGTTCGGCCATGGAAGTCGATCATGATGTCGATATTGTCTCCCACAGCCAATCGCAGTTTCTCAAACATGGATGAAAACTGGCGCACGTACTGCATTCCCATCAGAGGCTCGGAATAAGGCACGAAGACAACTTTCAGCGCGGTATAGCCGCGTGCCACTACCTGGTGGGCTAGATCGATCAATGGGGCGGGATCGAAGGTGTGATAGACGGCCTTCATATCTCCACCGCCCAGGTGGGTATACATGCGAACCCGGTCGCGTACGGCGCCACCCAGCAGCCGGTAAACCGGCAGGCCCAGAGATTTTCCAAAGGCGTCCCAGCAGGCTTGTTCCATGCCGCTGATGGCGCTCATGCCGATCACGCCCATGCGAAAGAAGGAGTGGCGGTAGAGCTTTTGATAGATGTGTTCGATGTCGCGTGGATCTTCGCCGATGAGCATCGGCTTGAAGTCCTCGATGGCGCCGATGACCGCTCGCGTCTTCCACTCGAGAGAAGCCTCGCCCCAACCGAAGAGGCCAGCCTGGTCGGTGACGACCTTGACGAAGATCCAGTTGCGCATCTCCGCGTTGACGACGACGGTTTGGACGTCAGTGATTTTCATGCGGAGATGATCTAACGGCGAAAAGCGATCAGACTCCTTCGGGACTCAAAGCGCAATTCTCACCTAGACTCAAAAGCCCGCCTCTCTCAAAGAAGTGGTTTCCGGTAGAAACGGCGGAATATTAGTTGCCTCTGGCCGGGGAATGCTCCGGCGTGACTACCTTTCCCGGTAGGGCCCAGGCGAACAGCACGCTGCCTCCGCTGAGAAGCACATACTGGCGGCCATCAAGTTCATAGGTGATCGGGGAGCTGCCGATACGCGCGCCCGAGCCTGCATGCCACAACGTTTTGCCGGTGCTGGTCTCCAGGGCAAGGAAGTTGCCCGGGGTATCCCCAGTAAAGGTGAGGCCGGAATCGGTCGTCAACACGCCCGCGCCCGGAGAGCCTTGCCCAAGCTCATGGGACCAGCGAATCTTCCCCGTCTTATAGTCGATCGCCTCCAGCACTCCTTTGCCCCAAAGTCCGTAGTCTGCGCC
>JBARKD010000516.1:0-2432 GCA_049800615.1 Acidobacteriaceae bacterium
GTCATCCCGAGCGTAGCCGAGGGATCTGCAGTTCCCCTTAAACCATCAACGAGCATGGATTAAAAGCGGCTGCTCAAAAAGCAAAACTGCAGATCCCTCGACTACGCTCGGGATGACAAAGGGAAGGCCTGTGGCATTGGTCGGATTTAGCGGTTGGAAATGCAAACAGCAAGTCCCTACACTTCGCTACGCTTGGGACGACAATTCTGTTGGCGGCAAAAAAAACTTACTGGCGGACCAGGGCGACTGCGGTCATATCTTCATGGCTGCGTTGCTTGCGCGGGCGCAGAAAGTCATACACCCGCGACCACGGATGGTTGCCGAATTCAAAGGCCTCGCGCAGCACGGTGTCGCAAATCTTCGCGGCGGAAAATCCATTGGAGTGCGCCAGCAGCCGCTCGATCCGCCTCAATCCGAATTGCGCCCCTCCTCGCCGATTGTGCGTGACGCCTTTGCTTACCAGTAGCAGCCTGTCCCGGTGTTCGAAAGCCAGGATCGCCGGTTCATAGGTCACGTGTGTGAAAAGCCCTAGCGGAACTCCTCCCCGCTCCAGCGCCTGCACGCTCTTCGAGTCGCGAAAGGTAGCCAGTACTCTGCCTGCGTTGCAATAGGTGAGGATGCCCAGGTCCGCATTGAAACAGCCCAGAAAAGTCGGGGCAAAGCGAACCCCGTTGGCCGCCTCCATCAGCGCCCGGTTCACTTCGTGCGCCAACGCCGAGATTGCGTCCGATTCGTTCGTGTCCGGAGATTGAAACAAATCCCAGGCTCTTTGCCGAAAGGCGTATTGGGCTTCGGTTGCGATGGTGTGCGCCTCCGCCCGCGATCCTGCAATGTCCGTGAGGAGAAATATCAGACGCGAGCCGACGACCTGACCGTCAAAGAAGTCGCCTCCACAGCGATCCGAATGATAGCGTGCGCTTATGTCCACTCCTGGCAACTCGGTCAGATTCACCGGACAGGGAGTGGTGCCCTTGGCGCCCTGCGAGGGGGCGCCTAAATCGATCAGAGAAGAAGCCATCCAGTCCGTCCGCCCACCGGGAACAGCAGACACGCCCACCCCGGAATGTTTTGTTCGTTTCGATGTACTGAATTTGCCAGCAACCAGCGAGGTACTACAGTAATTAGGCGGCCCAAATAAACCCGGAGCAATACACCAACTGTGTCATTGCGTCCGGTTAGCAGGCCGGAGGGTAGCCATGCAAGCCGACATCCAGATTCCGTCGATGCTCAGGATTGGGGGCGGTTCGTTTGCCGAAGCTTCCAGCCTTTTCCCCCGTCTCAAGTGCCAACGGCCTTTGATTGTGACAGATCCCTTCTTGATGAAAACCGGGCTCGCAGAAAAGTTGCGCACACAAATACGGGAGGCGGGTCTGAGCTGCGAGATCTTCCACCAGACGGTTGCCGACCCGACCACGGCGGTGGTGGAGGCAGGCGTGCGCGCGTTTGCCCAAGGCCGGCACGACAGCCTGGTGAGTCTTGGCGGAGGCAGCCCGATCGACACCGCCAAGGCCATCGGCATGCTGGCGGCCAATGGGGGAAGAGTTCGCGACTATCGGGTACCGCATCCGATTCCGGTCGTGGGCCCGGTGCATCTGGCAATTCCTACGACCGCTGGTACAGGCTCAGAGGTCTCGCGCTTCACCGTGATCACCGATACGGAGAACGGCGAGAAGATGCTGATTGCCGGGAGCGCCCTGTTGCCATCCGCCGCGGTCGTGGACTACGAGCTTACGTTGACCATGCCGCCACGCTTGACGGCAGATACCGGTACCGATTCCCTGACCCATGCCATCGAGTCATTCGTCAGCCGCAAGGCAAATTCTTTTAGCGACGCACTTGCGCTGGCCGCGATGAAGACCATCTGGAAAGAGCTGCCCATTTGCTTCGCTGGGCCAGGTAATCGCCAGGCACGGGAAGCCATGATGGTCGCAGCAACCCAGGCGGGGATCGCTTTTTCCAATGCAAGCGTGGCCCTGGTGCATGGCATGAGCCGGCCTCTGGGGGCGCACTTCCACGTTCCCCATGGACTCTCCAATGCCATGCTGTTGCCGGCGGTGACGGCATTCTCCGCGGAGGCTGCTCCAGACCGCTATGCAATCTGCGCTCGCGCCATGGGGATCGCCCGGGAGAGCGACCACGATTCGCTCGCCATCGGGCAGTTGGTTCGCGCCCTCTATACGCGCAATGCAGAATTGGAGGTGCCATCGCCGAAGCAGTTTGGCATCTCCGAGAAACAATACACCGCGCTCATCCCCACCATGGCGGCGCAGGCGCTGGCATCGGGTTCGCCGCAGAACAATCCTCGCATTCCCTCGGCGAAAGAGATCGAAACTATTTATTACCAGGCGTGGGACTAGTTACGGCCATGCTTACCCATTCACCAACTGTTTCGTCTGGCGGCGTATTAAGGCCAGGGCCGTCAAGTCCTGAGG
>JBARKD010000517.1:0-2260 GCA_049800615.1 Acidobacteriaceae bacterium
ACAAAGCCGCTTGGCCAATGAATCTCTACTCCGTCAATCGTGGCTCCCTGCCCGAGACCGAAGTGGAGCCGCTGATCGTTCGAGGATTCATAGCTGCCCCCACTCATGACATCGCCGCGCTGCCGGATACCTCCCGCGCTCAGGTAGACGGTAGCACCCACAGCGTCGCGTGGGCTCTTCTCTCCGCCGATGAGGGCAAGGCCAACCCAGTGGTGTTTATCAGGGTTCACGTTGCGCAGTAGCACGGGAGTATGGTCAATGCAGTTGATCACCACGTCGATTTTGCCGTCGTTGAACAGATCGCCGAAGGCCGCTCCACGCGCTGGAATTACATCCGCAAGCCCGGTGCCTTCGACCGCGGGCACGAGCTCAAAACGCTTTCCCTGGTCGAGGTTGTGGAACAACAAGGGCCGCTCCGCGAACGTCATTCCCCAATCGTAATGGTGCTTGTCCACCTGTGGATAAACGTGACCGCTGACGGACAAAATGTCTTTCCAGCCGTCGTTGTCATAATCGATAAATTCAACTCCCCAACTGAGAAAGGGATAAGTCACCTGGGCAATTCCCATCTGCTCGGTGATCTCGGAAAAGTTGCCCCCGCCTTCATTGCGGAATAGTGTCTTGTAGTCGTCCGAGAAGGTTGTGGTGTACAGGTCGACCTTGCCGTTGTTGAGGTAATCCCCCACCGCGATTCCCATCGACGCGGTTTCGCGGGCCTCCTGGTTCAGCGCGAATCCGGAGAAGAAGCTGGCATCCTGGAACGTGCCGTTGCCTTTGTTGAGGTAGAGGTAGTTGGGTGTGGAATCATTGGCCACGATCAGGTCTACCTTGCCGTCGTTGTTGACGTCCACGAAGGTGGAGGAGAAGCCAAAGTAGTGGCGCTTGTCGCTCACCCCGGCTTGCTCGCTCACGTCGGTGAACGTTCCGTCGCCGTTGTTATGAAACAAATGGTCGGGCTCTCCAGGCAGCCCGCGCGGTCCGCACATCACGGTGGCGCCGCGGTACTGGCAGAAGGAATGGGCAGCATCTCCACTGCCCGAGGGCGGCGGATTCTTAACATCGTAATGCACGTATCCCGGGACGAACAGGTCGAGCTTGCCATCGCCGTCATAGTCGCCAAAGGTGGCGCCATTCGACCAGTTGCCCAGTGTCACGCCGGCTTTCTCGGCCACATCGGTGAAGGTCCCGTCGTGATTGTTATGAAAAAGCCGGTTCTTGCCAAAGTTGCTGACGTATAGATCCGGCCAGCCGTCGTTATCGTAATCTCCAACCGCAACGCCGTATCCCCACCGGTCATTGGTCACTCCGGCCTTTGCTGCAACGTTGGTAAATGTGCCGTCATGGTTGTTGTGAAACAGGGCAGCGTGGGGCGGCTCAGCTTTGCCATCGAGTGCTTCGTACGTGGATCCGTTGACCAGGTAAATGTCGAGCCAACCGTCGTGATCATAGTCGAGCAGTGCGACCCCGGAACCGGTCGTTTCCAGAATGTAATTCTTTTCCGGTGTTCCCATCTTATGGCGCCATACGGTGAGTCCGGCCTTCTTCGATTCGTCCTGGAACACAATGGGTCCGGTCTTCACGAAGCCGCCGGCGGTAATCGGCCTTTTCTCGGAATCGAGAACAGGTGCAAATACGCCACCTGTGGCTGAACCCGTTTCGCCCGGCTTGGCCGTGCCGCCATAGATCGGAGGGGTCGTCTGCGCTTGCGCGTACGCGTTGCGCTGCGTACCCACACAGGATGCGATCACCAGGCTGGACCACAACAAATACCGCCGCGAATGAATCCGTAGGAACATGAATCTCCGGCTCGAGAGCTTTTTCTTAGGAAAACACCCGATTATCTGTGCGCAAAATCAACGCTGTCAATCGGCTAAATCGATGAGTGCCCTGCAAGTGATTGTGCAGCTTGAACTTCGGGACGGTAGTAACGAAGTGATTTCGGTTGGTCAGCGTCACAGGAAATCCGGGTTCGGTCGGGATGACAATTCTGTTGTAGAGCCGGCTTTCTTCGCCGCGATGGGAGAAACGCAGATCTCTCCACTACGGTCGAGATGACAATTTTGTTGGGGGGCCAGAGGTGTCTTCCTGGCAAGCGGATGGAAGAGCGCGGCGGGGCTTGAAGAGTCTGCGTGAGAACTAACCCTACCGAGATTTGGTTACGTGATGGGGGTCAGCAGCGCGCCCAGGATTCCATCCTGGGGTATTTTCAGCCGTCCCTTCGGGACTGACTCGTTTTTCCTAACCGGTCCCAGGATTTCAT
>JBARKD010000518.1:0-21793 GCA_049800615.1 Acidobacteriaceae bacterium
CTCCTGAGCCGTGTAACCAAAGAGCCGGGCCGCGGCGGCATTCCAGCTGGTAATGATGCCATCGAGATCCTTGCTGAGGATCACGTCATCGGAGGAGTCCACGATTGCAGCCAGCTCAGCGGCCCGCTTGGCAAGTTGTTGCCGCGCGCGCTCCGCCTCCCGGTGCGCGGAAATATCACGGAGGATCTTCGACGCTCCGATGACGTTGCCTTGCTTGTCCTTTACGGGCGAGATGGTCAGGGAGACTTCCAGCGGCTGGGCGCCCTTGGTCAGCCGCACCGTCTCGAAGTGCTCTACGCGTCGCCCTGCGCGGATGTTATCGAGAATGACTTTTTCGTCTGAGTGCAGATGCTCTGGGATCAGCTTGAGAATCGATTGCCCGATCATCTCCTCCGCAGAGTAGCCGAAGAGGCGGGAGGCGGCGGCGTTCCAACTCGTCACGATTCCGTTCAGGTCCTTACTCAGAATGACGTCCTCGGATGAATCGACAATCGCCGCAAGCCGGAAGATCGCGTCCTGCTCTTTCTTCTGGTCGGTCACATCGACGCCAAGCACGATGATTCCGGAAACCCGGCCGTCGGCCTCGCGTAAGGGCTGGTAGACAAAATCCAGGTAACGGTCATCAGCAGGCAGACTCTCGGTCGCGGCGACGTGGTAGCGGAAACTATTCCCAACGAAAGGCTCGCCTTGATAGGCCTTATCGAGAATCCCGATAAGGCCCTGCTCGACGGCCTCGGGGAGCGCGACGCGAAACGGTTTGTTGAGCACCTCCCGGTAATTCACCAGGCGCAGATAGAGCGGATTCGCCATGGTGAATACGTGGTCGGGTCCCTGTAACAGGGCGAAGAATACCGGCGCCTGCTGGAGCACCTCCAACAACTGGGTTCGTTCGTGGAGAGCAGCCCCCTCGGCTAGCCGGCGCGCCGTAATATCGCGAAACACCAGCACGATACCCGTGAGCTTGCCTTCATCGTCCCAGATGGGAGCACCGCTATCGTCAATAGCTGTCTCGGTTCCGTCCTTGCGGATCAGGATGGTGTGGTTGGCAAGGCCTACGGCGGTCCCGACGCGGCGCACCTTATCCGCGGGGCTTTCGACCGGCTGTCTTAGTTGTTCGTCAACGATGTGAAACACTTTGCTCAGGAGCTGGCCGCGCGCCTGGTCTGCGGTCCATCCGGTCAAACTTTCCGCGACGTGGTTCATTTCCGTGATGCATGCGTGCTCATCTGTGACGATCACAGCATCACCGATGCTCTGGAGAATGCGTGACGCGCGCGCTTCGCTCTCGGCCAGCTTGCGAAGGGCTAGGACCTCCCCGGTCACGTCGTGGAGGGAGCCAAAGAGGCCGGCGATTCTTCCATCCTCGAAAATTGGATTGAAGGAGTAGTTCAGGTACGCGTCCCGTAGGCCGTCCTCCGTCGGGAGCGGCACCGCGAGCTTCTCGTGGAAGACGGTTTGTCCGGTGGCAAGCGCCTTTTCCAGAAGCGGTCCGACCACATGCCAGGACTCGCCGTAGACCTCCCGGGCAGGTTTCCCAAGCGCGAAGGGATGGCGAGGCCCCGGGATGGGACGATACGCGTCGTTATAAATCAAGATCAGTTGCGGCCCCCACATCGTCCTGGCGGGGGAAGAAGAGGCCAAGGTCAGATTTACGATGGTGACGAGTTCTTTCGACCAAAGCTCGATGGGACCGAGTGGCGTCGAACTCCACGCATAACCACGGATCAAGTCCGCCATCTCTCCGGTGCCGATGATCCGACCAGATGCCATCTCCATATCTCGGGGAACCGAAGGGACAGCATACCCACTACCGTATTTCCGGGCAAGAGTACGGCGCCCTAAATCGAGCACTTCCTATTGCTCTGCCTCCCCCGTAAGCCGACTGGGGGGACCTATTCCTCCAACTTCAGGCCTACCGCCTGCATCAGTCTAAGCGCATTGCTGGTGCGCACGATTCCGGCATGCAGGCGGTAGTCAAACTTAAGCTCGCCTTGTTCGATGCTGTCCTCAAAGTGGTAGTTTTGCGCCAATTCGCCCATCGTCTGCGGGATTTCAGTGAGGGCCAAATCGTGCGTAGTCACCATTCCGATGGCTCCCCGGCGCACCAACGCACGAACCACGAACCGCGTTCCGTCGAACCGGTCTCGCGAATTGGTCCCCGAAAGTAGCTCATCAAGCAGGAATAGAAGCGCAGCCGGCTCTTCTGCCAAGTCTGAGAGAAGCTTCAGGCGTTTGATTTCCGCGTAAAAACGCGAGACGCCCCCTTGCAGTGAATCCAGCACGCAGATTGAGGCTCCCACGGCAAGCGGTGAAAGGCGCAGCCGCGTGGCCCGCACCGGCGCGCCACACTGTGCTAAAACCGCGTTGATTCCCACGCCCCGTAGAAACGTGCTCTTACCCGCCATGTTCGGACCGCTAATCACGATCAACTGCATTTTGCTGCCTAACGTCAGGTCGTTGCCCACTGCCGTGCTGGCGGGCAACAGCGGATGCGCCAGCCCCGTTGCCTCAAAGCAAGCACGCTGCTCGACAAACTCCGGCAGCACGTCTGCGGGATGCTCCCATGCATAACAGGCGAGCGCGGATAGTGCTTCGAACTCGCCCACGGTAGAGAGCCAGCCGCGAATTGCAGAGCCGAACTTCTGCTGCCAACGTTCCGCCGCCATGGTCAATTCCGCGCTGTAGAAAATGAATGGGGAAAACATCTGAACCAGCAGATTTCGGCGTCCCTCTAACCAATTGACGATCCGTTTCAACCTCTTCACCGCGGCGGAGGGCGCTATGTCTCCGGAATCGAGCGAGGCTCGCAGGCTCCGCAGTCGAGCGGAGGCGAATGTCTCTTGTTCCAACACTTGCAGAACTTCTGCTAGCACGCTGAGGTCCTCGGCGGCCTCCTCTACTGCTCGGGCAGATTCTGAGACACGCCGCCGCAGGGCGAGGCTGACTCCGAGGTTCACGATCGACATCAGCAACGCGGAGCGCAACGAGTCCGCCGGCATAGCGCCTCCAGCGACCAGCCACTGCAGTTGACAAAACAGCGCATATGCTATGGAACCTACCCACAGCGTAGCGAGAGACGCCAATGCCGGCGCAAGCCATCGCGGGAACATCCGCTCGCGTTCTGCCCATGATGCCAGCGCGTCAGGCCTAACTCCCAGGCGCACACTCTCGCCCGCGACAAACAGGCTCTCGCGAAAGCGGAGCCTGTCTTTCATCTCCGTGATTGCCGCCTGCCGCGAGCGTATCTCCTCTGGTAGAGCCGCATGGAGGAGCCACCGAGCGAGCGTCTGCTCACCGGCACGAGTTCTGACGGTGCAGAGAAACTCGAATAGCGACCCCTTGCCGAAAATGTCGAGATCCCGCGCGTACGGATGGGCGGGATCCAGAAAGCGATCTCCGGTATCTCCGGTTCCCGCCCACCTGTCTTGCAGGCGCGCGATTCCACGCTCGTAAAATTCAATCACTCGCTTTCTCTCGCGGATGGCGCGCAGTACACGATCATGCCATACTGCCAGCGGCACGAAAATCACAACGGGGATTAGGAGCAGACCCTGAAGACCTGGAGAGTGCAGCAGCGGGATTGCTGCGATGGCTCCTGTAAGGAACACGACCATCTTGGCGTAGCCAAGCCGGGTGTCTAGTTTTTGCTGGAGAGCCAATCGCGCTTGGTTCTCCAGCAAAACGCGATGATAGAGGGCCTCAGGCGATTCCATGCATCAATAATCGAACCCTTCTAAGCACCTTTAAGCCTTCGCGGTCGCTCCGGGAACATTTTCAGCGCTTGGCTCCAACCGAGTGGCGTGGATTTGAGGTGTACCCTTTCAGGCCATCGCCGGGTTCTGTACATTACCATGCTCCCTTCTGAGAGGTGACCTGTTCGTAAATTCGCGCAAGATAAAGTCCATTGTCACGCTTATTCGCGTTGTTGGGTGAAGACAAGTGGGTCTGCAAGAGACAATACCTCAGCGTCTGTGCCAAGGACCCCAACGTGCCGCCTTTTTCTAATTCGGGTGTGGATGGATGCGAGCTTCGTCGCTTGAGGAGCCGGAAAAGAAGACGGGACTGTACGCGAAGCTAATTCCTGCGGCCGGTAGCGCTCTGCTCCGTAAGGTCCTGAAGATCCTGCAATAGATCGGCTGCGCGTATTTGATTGCGATCCATTTCCAGCACTGAATTCAGCAAAACAGCGGCTTCTGATTTGCGATCCAGGCCGAGGAGCGCCTGAGCGCGAAGAAACCTTGCCTCAACAAGATTTCTGCGGACGAGGTTCTCTTCAAAGAGCAGCATGGCCGGCAAGGATGTGGCGAAGTAATCAATTTTTGGCGTTTGATTTTCCAGTTCCTGAGAGTAGCACTCGATTGCCCGAAGCAGCTCATGCGCTTCTGCCTGCCTTCCCAGACGCAGCAAAGCCAGTGCGCTCCAATAGCTCATCTCCGAGACCGATTGCACACTCATTTCCCGGAAATCCCCGCGAGATGCCGCCGCTTTCTCCCACCAGCTCCGCGCCTGGGCTGCATCTCCGAGACCGGAGGACGCCACTCCGGCCCAATAAAAGATCTCGCTCTGATTGGCCAGTAGATGTCTTGCCTCACCCAGACTCTCGGGCGGAGCCAAAGCAGCCAGGATATAAGAAAGGGCCTTCGCCGCATCTTGGTCCGCAAGCGATTGCCTTCCCATTATCAGATTGGCTCTGGTCCACTGTTCCAGCACCAAGCCTTCGCCCCCTTCCCAGGGTTGAAACCTGCGCGCATTCAACAGTTCGAGCGCCTGGTCCGGCTTTCCTGTCTGGGCGTAGAGTGTTGCCAGCTCAACGGCGAGATCATCGCGCTTATGCACAAGATCGGAATGACGCTCGAATTCACGAAGGCGAGTTTCCGGGGATTCTCCAATGCGTTTCCAGAGCTGGTCTCTTTCATAAAGCACGCGAGCATCCTGTGGGTTCGCCGCGAAGGCGCGATCGAATGCACTGCGCGCCTTGTCCTGCTGGTGGCGGATGTTGAAATACGCGAACCCCAGGTTGCGCCATACAGTTGCAAAACCGCCGTCGAGACTGGCGGAAAGCTCCCAGAGCGCAATCGCCTCCTCGTGTCGTCTCCGGTCATAGAAGAGGTTCCCGAGGTAATACGGCGCACGCGCATCTCCAGGATCTGCCGCGATCGCCGCCTGCAGAATATCTATCTCCTCCAGTAGGTTCGGAAAGCAATACAGCGGAGGCGCCTGTGCGGCCTTTCGGTACGTCACAGTGGCTGCCTCACGATCACTCTGGCGGGCCTGGCACCACGCCAGCATATAGAGCACCATGGGAGCTGATCCGTCGCATTGTTCCGTGTCGGCGCGAGCAAGCAGACCAATGGCGTCATCCCAAAGGCCGGTGCGAGCATAGTCCAATGCAAGATCCATCCGCAGCCTGTTGTCGTTCGGCTCTTCTCCTGACCGAAGATAGCGGCTCCAGATATCGAGACGGTCCAGCCGGCGTGTCTCGCGCAACATCGCCTCGGCTTCTTCGTTCCGGCCCACCCGCTGCAGGACGACAACAGCCAGATTCCGGGCGTTCAGGTTGTCCATGTTGACGCGCAAGCACAAACGAAGGTGTTCGAGCGCCTTCTCCCACCTGCCGTTCTTCAGATCCAATTCGGCAAGAGCATAATAGGCAGGCGACTTCCAAGCTGCATTCCAGGTGGCCTTGTAGAAAGATGCGTAGGCTTCTTCCTCGCGTTTTTGGAATCGCAGGCTCAAGCCTAACGAGTAAAAGGCTTCCCCGTCGTAGGGGTTGGGATTCAAGCTGGTCAAACGCGCAATGGCACGGCGGAAGTGGTGCTCGGCCGGGACAAACTCTCCACGCTGGAGGTGCCATAGGCCGAGTGCCTGGTTTGCGCGGCTGTCCCGTTCGTCCCGTCGAAGCGCCTCTCGCCAATAAGGTTCTGGAGATCTTGTTGCATGCCGATACTGCTGCAGATGCAAACCTGTCAGATAGAGTTCTTCGCTACTGGATATCGCCTCCGGCATTGCCGGCTCCTTTGCCACCGGAGGAGGTCCGGCATCGTGGAGCTTCTCTGGGGTGTAGCGCAGCAGTTCACGTCCGTCTTCGCGGATAATCACGCTCAGTTGTGATTCCTGAACGTCCGCCGGCAGCGCCTGATCAAGCAAAAGCGGCTGCGCAATGGTGATTGGCTGCTTCCATTCTGCCAGCGTCACGCCCGCCCGTTCCACCAGGATCTGTGCCTGAGGAAAATCTTCAGTAGCGGAGATGCCCACATGTACGCGACCGGCCTCCATCCTGATATTCATCGCGACATGCAGGGTCGCCGCCTGCGGAACGCCAATCTTCCTGATCGGATACCAGAACTGGCTGAACGCCTTGTTCTCGCCCGGAGCGAGAAACGAAAAATCGGGCTGGTTATCTGTGTACACGCCGGCCATCAACTCGACATAGGGTCCGTCTTCCTCGGTTAGATTCCGGTCCCATGCGTACCCGAATTCATGATTGCCCCAGGTCCATTGCTTCTTCCCCGGAGCGATGTGATGATCGGCCACATGTACCATCCCTGCCTGAGCGGCGTGGTCGTACCCGCCGAAGAAATCATCCGTGGACCCAAGAATCATATAGCTGGTCGGGACCGGGATATTCGCGTACCAGCTCAGGTCATTCGCTGGATAGGAGCCGTCCGGCCTATAGAGACGCGGCTGTTCCTGGGAAGGCACACCCGTTCGCGCGCGCTCGGAATAGTCGACGCCATAGTACTTCCCCTGGCTCTCTGGAAACCGGCTGACTGCCCTCTTGGCATGATCGGCCACGTATTGCACGTCGCGCGGGAAGAATGACTGATAGTGTGCATGAACGCGCGTGGCAACGTTCGCCCACCATAAAAACGTCTGCACGTAGGGGGTCCGGTTATACAAACGAACCTTTAGTTCGACGTATGCCGTCCCGGGACGCAGGCACACGCCGTGCATGCCTTTCATGCGGCTCATCGGATCGTGGTCGCTACACCAGATGGTGGCCGATCCGTCAGGCCCTCGCTCGATCTGGAACTCCACCGGCATGAAAGTTGCCGGCCGGTGATGCTGAGGCCAATTGAACTCCACACCTCCTGAGATCCATGGGCCAGCCAGACCCACGAGCGCAGGCTTGATTACATTTTGGCGGTAAAAGAAATCGTAGCCATTAATCTTGTCAAGTCCTACGTGGATCCGGCCGCCGATCTCCGGCAGCACCATGAGGCGCAAATACTCGTTCTCGATGTGGACCGCCTGCCATGCACGTTCCCTTGCTTCCGTTGCGATTCGGTCAATGTACGGGAGCGGATAGACCCGTCCGCTGCTGCCTTGATACACGCGCTTCTCGAGAAACATCGGGTTCGGATCGGCAGGCTCGGGCAAATAAGTGACAATGTTTACTTTCTCCTGCCAGACTTTCACAGGCCCCTGTTCACTTGCCGGAGCTGCGGGCAGCTGTAGGCGGTGAGATTTGTGCAAGGCTCCAGCCGCTTCTTCAGAATTTGACATCCCGGCATTCCCCTCGACGGTGACGGTTGCCCCCAGGCGGCATCAGCGTGTACGATACCGGATCGTGCCCTAATTATTCATTTATTTTACGGTCTGTCAAAATATATTTGATTGTCGCCTTGACCCGCTCACTCATGTGAAAGGTTCTCGTTTACGTACACGTATTCGAGACGGTCAAGTTGGATCCTATGGAGAGAACGGCCTACTCTGTCCGGCGGTGCGCTTCGCCCTAAGCTAAGCTCCAACCCGCATCCACAATCAGGGTCTGACCTGTAATTCCATGCGAAGCATCTGTTAAAAGGTAAACGCATGCCGCCGCAACATCTTCTACTGGAATCACGTCCTCCAGCAGCGGATGCTTCATTTTCAAGAATTCCAGGATGTCTCGATCCTGCGATGCGCGCGCACTCATCGGAGTGCGTACCAGGGATGGAGCAATTACGTTGACACGGATCTTCTGCTTCGCGTAGGAAGCAGCAATGGTACGGCTCATCGCCACAATTGCTCCCTTGCTTGCCGCATAAGCCACCGTGTCGAAGTGTTCTGGTTGCGGATCAATGCCGAGGATGCTGGACATGTTGAGGATCACGCCGCGCTGCCCATTCTCAAGAACAGGTTGACTCATCATAATGCGAATCGCCTCCCGGCACATTCGATATTGTGTCGTGAGGTTTGTGTTGATGGTGATCGCCCAACCTTCCTCTGTGCACTCGTGAACCGGCCCATCTCCGAACCGCCGCCCGCTGATACCGGCAACATTGAAGAGGCCATCCAACCGTCCAAATCGGGACACGCAGTCGGCCACGACCCGCGGTGCAAATTCAGGCTCCGTCAGATCACCCGATCGGTATTCGACAGCAGCTCCTAAACCCCGCAACTCGTCAGTGAGCGCCTTGCAGCTCTCCTCTTCGCGGGCGGCGATGAACAACTGAACACTATTCGCCCCAGGCTCGGCCTTTACCAGCTGCATTGCTGTTTCAGCGCCAATGCCGGAAGCCCCCGTGATCAGATATGTTCTTGGCATCTGCTGCCTCGTGTTCAAAGTATCGGCGTCAAACGGTCAGGATTGGACAGTGCCCTGGAGTAGCGCCGGCGCTGGTCGGCCAGCCAGGAATCATAATTTACCTGGGTCTGCCCCAAATGCATGTTCTGCAGGACCTGGTGCCTATAGCCCCGGGCGACCAGCTCTCGTATTGTCAGCTCATTCAAAGACTGCACAATGGTAAGCGCACCAATCGACGAAAGTGGGCAAACGCGATATGCCTCTTCAGCTCCTTCGACCACGATGGAAACGTCGCCCATGGGCATGCAGTTGTCGAGCAGGTAGCCGCGCCTTGCCTGCTGCACAATGTTGTACAGGGTCTTGCCGGAAGAGTGTTTTGCCGCACCCTCGCGAGACTGCCGCAAGGAAGTGATGGCGATCAGCGGGTTGTCGGGATATCTACGATTGAACTCCAAGGCAATATCCACAGCCGCCTGGGTCTGACCAGTGGCGGATACCACAACCAACGGCTCATTGGCTGCGAATTCAAACTCATCCAGAATCTTGGCTCCCAATCCTTCCATTTTTTCGATAGCCTGGGTCATACGCAGGCTATCGGCTCCCACCACATCGGTAAAGTTGGCAAGTGCATTTGAGAGCAGAGGATGAAACCCTGTTAGCGCACCCATGCGCACGCATAGCTCTTCTACAGTAACGCGCGAATGCCCGTTGGCATAAACGTGAACCAGCCCCCCGCGTGCGAGGGATTCCGCAAAGCACTTCGCTACTTCGAGAAGTGTATTTTCCTGATCCAGTACGCCATCCCTGATCCGGTCGAGCTGATTCGGAAATGTTAGTGTCATCACGACTCTCCCCTGAGCACTTGAATACGACCCCGGCTGCGTGACATGGCTAAGCCGTTTGAACTTTAGATCCTGCTTGTGGTGTTTCCAGGATGGCGCCCATGTGCAATAGGGAATCCCGCAGCCGAGGGTAAGGCAATTCCCGCGGTATGAGCCCGGATTCCGCACATAATGCGGCAGCTGTTCCTGCTGCCTGCCCCATGGCCATGCATTGCGCCATGCTGCGCACCGATGCATGCGCATCGTGCGTAGCCGAGAAGCAGCGTCCGGCAACCAGAAGTCCCTCGATCTTCTGGGGAAGCAGCGTTCGATAGGGTATGCCGACCGTCTCGCCGTCTGGCAGGTAATCCCATTTCGTCGACTGGCCTGCGTGATGATCTTCGATGGGTGCACCGCAGAGACCAATCGAGTCTTCAAATTTACGCGCACTTAGAACGTCTTCGCGGGTCAGCCGGTAATCTCCGTTTATCCTGCGGGTTTCCCGGAGTCCAACCTGCGTGCTGAACGTCACAATGCGGGCGTTTTCGTAACCTGGAACAAGATCGCGCATGAAGCGCTCATACTCCAACGCCTGGCGCCGTCCTTCGATCTCTGCTGTCGTTAGATCGAAGGGATTGACAGGATCCTCAACCGACAGGCGCGTCAGGATGGTAGCCATCACTCCATCGATCGGAGTGATATGGACGCTTCCCTCTCTGCGCGGGAGATCATACGCTCCGCTGTCCGCGGCCGCTTTCATCCGCTCTACGAAAAGCGCACGGGTCAGCGTCTTTGTCTTCTGCACATCGACGTTTGCCATCTTGAAGGTTGTCGTGAGCGTCTGCGCAGGGTTGATCTCCCCGGCACGCTCGAATGGAACACCGGCTCGGGCTGCCACATCCGCATCGCCGGAAGCATCGATGACAATATGTGGCTGAATGATTCCAAGTCCGGCTTTTCCATCCACGACAACACTTTCGATTCGATTTCCGGTCAAGACCACGTCCGTAACAAAGCTGTGCATCAGCAATTCGACGCCGGCTTCGAGAGCAAGACGCTCCCAGACAACCTTAAGGAATTCAGGATTGTAGGTAACACCCGTACCGGCGCCAAAGGTATTTGGCCGCTCGATGACGCGATCGATCCGTCTCAAGCCGGCTATTACGTCGTCGGCAACTCCGCTGACTACCTTTTTTGCGCTGCTACCCGGAGTGTAGAAACCGTAGAAGGTGTCCAGGACGGCGGTGCTCGTTCCGCCCAAAAATCCATACCTCTCAATCAGCATGACTCGATTACGCCGGGAACTCTGTTGCGCGAGACGAGATGCGGCGATGGCAGCCGTCGCACCGGCCGACCCGGAACCGACCACGAGAATGTCTGGAGAAGCGATGATGGGAATTTGTTTGCTATACGTGTACATGCGGAAACGCCTCTGCTTCCGCCACAATCGCGGAGCAAGCAGGAAATAGATCCTTGAGCCTCGGATAGAGCGCGGTGTACGTCGTGAAGACCTTCTGATATAGGGAATGGCGTTCGGCACTCGGCGAGTATAGTTTGCCCGGCTTGGCATGCGCGGCCTGCATGGACTCGAGCGAACTGAGGTTGACACCTTGCGCCGCGAGGATCGCGCTCCCCAAAGCGGCGCCGGCATGTTCATTCATCACCTGCAGGGTCAGGCCGGTTACATCGGCAATGATTTGGCATAGCAGAGCATTGCGCGTTGGTCCGCCCACGGCAATCAGCGTCTGAGCAGCAGCTCCAACCGTGCGCGCTACCGAAAGATTGTGCTCGATGGCAAGCGCATTCGCCTCCAGCACAGCCCTGAACAAATGCGCCCGCCCCATTTCGGCGTTCAGTCCAAAAAATACGCCTCGAGCGAAGCCGTCGTTGAGGGGATGTAGCTCTCCTGCCAGATAGGGTAAGAAAATGAGCCCCTCTGTGCCGGCAGGTAATTTCGCTGCTTCATGAGTGGCTTGGTTCAGGCTGTCTGCTTGCGAAGATCCGCCCGAAACTATCCCGGCGATCCACTGGACCGCCAGCCCCCCTGACGACATAGAACCGCCGATCAATGTCCGGTTAGGCAACACGTGCGGAAATGCCAGGAGCTTTGCATGAGTGATGGGAAAATTGACATGCAGAAACACGGTGTTAGACGTTCCCAGCGAAAGCTGCCCTGTGCCGGGCGCGAAGACACCCATGGCCAATCCAGCCGAACTCGTGTCTTCTCCCCCGGCAACAACGGGAACACCCTTGGGAATTCCTGTCGCTTGAGCTGCCAGTTCGGTGATCTGGCCGATGATGGCGTCGCATTCAGCAAGTTCGCAATATACGGATCGCGGCAGTTCCATCAGGCTCAACAATTCGCTCGACCACTGCCGGCCGGATAGATCATAGGCCAACGAAATCCCACCATCCGAGTGATTCATCACCGGATTCCCGGTAAGCCGATACGTAATGAAGGAGGTGGCAGTCAAGACCTTCCAGGTGCGGGCCCAAATGTCTGGCTCGTAGTTCTTAATCCAACGCAATTTAAGTTCCAGGTTGTAGCTTGCCGGAAGTTTGCCGCTGATTTCTACGACTCTGCTGCCGCAGCTCGACTGCAAATGTTCGGCATCCAAAGCAGAACGGCGATCCAGGGAGAGGATCGCCGGACGCAAGATATCCCCACTGCCATCTATCACAACCGCACCCGCACCCTGGCCGCTGACTCCGACTGCAGCGATCCTCTCCCGCATTTCAGCATGCTCTTTAAACAGCTCTTGGGTGAGAGAACAGACGGCGCCCCACCAATCCGCGGGATCCTGCTCAGCATAGCCGGGCAGTGGCGAAGAGAGTTCATACGATGCGGATTTCTGGAGGAAGACCAAACCGTAGGGATCTGCAAGAACCACCTTCGTAGTGCTGGTTCCTACGTCAATGCCCAAAACCAGGTCTGTCTTAGCCATCGGTGGAAGGTCTCATGAGGGCAAAAGCTTTTGCCGGATTGCGGACGAGGATTTGGTCGATCTCCTTTTGTGTGAAGCCTTCGCCTCGCAGGCGCGGGACGAACCGCTGGAGTGTATAGGCTATGCCCGGTCCGCCCCCATAAGCCTTCCAGTAGGAACGCCGTGCGTTATCACCGCCGAGCAGAATATGGCCGCCAAGGTCCGCTTCGAACATTCCCCGAATCAGAGTAACCAGCGTCGACTCCGGAAAATATTTTACTCGACCTGGTCCATCGTACTCGAGAAAGGCTCCGCGTCGCGCAATCTCTCGGTGCAGGTACAGATCCGGGTTCCGGTCCATATGAGACAAGATTACGTGGTGTGCCTGAACGCCGTGCGATTCGAGCTTTTGCAGTTGCTCAGGGCCCAGTGTGCCCATCTCGGTGTGGGTAAGAATGGGCGCTCCGGTTCCGAGGTGCGCCATAGCCGCGGCCTCGAAAGCCACTTGCGTTCGCGCGTCCATGCTCTGATAGCCGGAGGCAGCTTTAATGATTCCAGCTTTTGCCTCACTCCGCTGAAGCAAAGGACCTTCATAGCTATCTTGTTCCATCCCGAGCTCAATCTCTTCCATCAGCAAGCGTGCGATTTCATCCACGGAGTAGCGGAATCTCCAATGAGAATCGAGATAATACTTTGTCTTGTGAAAACCGGTCGCGGCAATGATTTTCACTCCGCTTGCTTCGGAGATACGGCGCAAACCTTCCGGATCGCGACCGATACTGATGGGCGCGGCATCCACTACCGTGCCCCCTCCAAATGAGCTGAAGTCTCGAAGCTCTTCGACGCCCTTTTCAATGCTGTCGAGACGGAAGTCGGGCTCCTGTGCCAGGATGAGTCCGTCTTTGATGATTACGTGTTCATGCGCGTTTGTGACACCCAGGGAAAGCGCTTCCACATCTCCCAGGACCGTCCGAACTTTGGCTGTCACCGCACCTCTCCCACATGGCTGGCCAACCGTTCCAGCAACGAAGGAGAACCGAAGCGAGTCTGCCCTCCAACAGTCGCCTGGTATTGATATCGATCACCACGAGAAGCGACAATAGCTAACTCCAATGGGGCGCCATCCGCAAGATAGCTGACGCGGCGAACACTTAAAACAGGTACATTGCGGTCTATCCTGAGAACATTTACTTCTTCTTCCGAGGCGGGCCGTGTCCCCACGGTATCCACAGCCACGGCGGGCACAAGTCCATACTCGTGCTCCAGGACCTCGTACAACGATTCTTGCGTGAACTTGCGCTCCATGAATCCAGGCAGCAGGCGGGCGGGGAGGTAATTGATCATATAGGAGATCGGTTCACGATTCGCGAGGCGCACACGCTGGATACGAATGACCCGCTCATGACTTGCTAAACAAAGCGACTCCCCTACGTGGGCCAGGGGAATCTCAAGTTGAATTTTGCGGTGCGATGTTTTCGGGGAAAATCCCAGTCTTCTCAGTTGATCTGTCCAGCTGGTGATCAGGCCGAGCTCGTGGGTCAGTTTCGGCCGCTGCACAAATGTTCCCCGCCCTTGCTGTCGAACGAGCAGGCCTTCGGCCACCAGGTCTTCAACCGCGCGCCTCACGGTAATACGGCTGACGCGAAATTTTTTCTGCAACTCCGCTTCGGCAGGAATCGGCTCACCAGGCTCCATCTGGCTCAATTCCGATCGCAGTTTTTCCCGCATCTGCACATAGAGCGGAATTCCACTCATCTGATCCAGCCGCATCGACACCTCGCTCAGTATTTGCGGTGCGAGCGCAATCGGCAGTTGGAGGCGCACACCCGCAGGCCACTCTAGCACGCCTAAAAACATGTTGACAAGTCGTTATGACGTTATAGATGATGGTGCGCGAAAAAAATCGGCACGGGAGCACACCTTGTCGGGAGAAGTAGATGCATTCGCATGATGCTCGCGCCGGAGACATTGCGGGAGTGGCGTCCCTCAGCCGTATTGAGAAAGGGCCGAGGCTGTATCCATATTTGATCTCCTCGGTGGCCGCGATCTCCGGAATCCTCTTCGGATTCGACATCGCAGTCATCAACGGCGCCATTGTCTATCTGCAGGACCACTATCATCTGTCCCCGACAGAGACGGAACTGGCTGCTAGCAGCCTATTGGTTGGATGCGTCTTCGGTGCGGCCATCGGAGGGTGGCTGAGTGATCGCTACGGGCGCCGGAGGATACTCTCCTTGGCGGCTCTTCTCTTTGGATTTTCTTCGATTGCCGCTGCCCTTCCGCGCAATATTGATCAGTTTGAGGCTGCACGGGTCGTAGGCGGCGTAGGGATTGGAATCGCTTCCATGCTCGCGCCGCTTTATATCGCCGAAGTGTCTCCGGCACGAATCCGCGGCCTTCTTGTTTCGCTAAATCAGATGGCAATCGTGAGTGGCATTCTCCTGGCATACCTGACCAACTGGTTGTTGTCGTTTCTGGGCCCAGCCAGTTGGCGATGGATGTTCGCAACCGCCGCCGTGCCATCGGTCCTATTGTTCCTCGGGCTTTTGTTTGTTCCTGAAAGTCCGCGCTGGTTGGCCGAGATGGGTCATGAAAATCGGGCTCTGGCGATTCTTGAGCGGATTGGGGGCACGGGAGCAGGATCGAGAGAACTCGCCGATATCAAACGCGCGATTGCCACGGAAAGTGGTTCATGGCGTGAATTGCTGCTGCCGCAGATGCGACGCCCTCTCCTACTTGGTATAGGTCTGGCTGTGTTCTCGCAGGTTACCGGGATCAACGCGGTGTTGTTCTACGGATCGCTGATCCTGGAGCACCAGCTGGGCGTTCACAATCGCTCCTCTGCCTTAGGGGCCAATGTCGCGATTGGAATTGTTAATTTCCTGGGAACCATCCTGGCACTGGCCGCCATCGATCGAGTTGGGCGGAAGCCGTTGCTCATGATCTCGGCCGGCGTCATGGCGCTTTGTCAGATCACACTTGGATTTGCCTTTTCGTTAACAAATCCGCCGGCACTCATAATTGTTTGTTCGATGTTGATCTGTGTGGCGGTCTTCGCCATTGGTTTAGGCCCTGCCACCTGGGTGTTGCTCTCTGAATTATTTCCGACCAGAATTCGAGGGCGTGCGATGTCGATCGCAAACGGGTCCCTTTGGATCGCATGTTGTGCGCTCACTGCAAGCTTTCTTTCGCTGGTCAAAGCTTTCACCATCAGTGGAGCGTTCTGGCTTTATGCGGTAATGTGCGTCCTCGCTTTTGTTCTGGTATGGCGGGTGGTACCGGAAACGAAGGGGAAAAGCCTGGAAGAGATCGAGGCAATATGGAAACGATAAAGGAAAACGGGGCACAGTGTACCCGGTGAGCAGTTTCCGTTGAACCGCTGACCCACGCTATTGCTGTTCAACGGGAAGGGAGAGTGTCTGAGGGAGTGCCTTCGGCCCGGCAACGTACACAGAACCGGGATCAGGAGGGGTGTTTCTGCCCGGGCTGGTGAAGCGCATCAAGAGGTCCATCGTGGTCACGCTGAAATCGCTTGTTTGGCTGCATCGGCAGCCCAGGTGCAGGAACAATCGCAAATAAACCTCTTGACAATCTCAACCCGAGGGTCTGACTATTTAGCCGGTATCGTACACGCTATTTTAACCAGATCGTAAAAAGAGAATGCTCCCGCGGTGGATGCTCCATTCGATAGCAAGGATTCAATCAAGGCTCAACATGCTCAACTTTGGGCTTATTTAGGAGGTTAAGTGAGAAACACATATAGATCAGCCAGGGCCGCAGGGTTCTTTTCATGCCTGTTCTTTGTACTGGCCTTGGGCCACTCACTTGCGCAAGGGACGGCTTCGATCAGTGGCACGGTTGTAGACACATCGCAGGCTGCGGTTCCTGGCAGTCAAGTCACGCTAATCAACAACGGAACCGCGCAGACTACCATCAAGACAAGTTCTGAACAGGGATTTTTCGTGTTTCCGGATCTGCCTCCCGGAGTGTACAAGGTAACGGTCGGCAAGACCGGTTTCAAGGCCTGGACGCAGGACTCAATCACGCTGTCGGTGGCCCAGCAGATCTCTCTGTATCCGCAACTCCAAGTTGGCTTGGCAACCGAGCAGGTCGAGGTAACGGCAGCGGCTGCATTCCTTACCACCAGCAGCAGCACGCTGTCGGGGGTTATCGAATCGCAAGAGATTCAGCAGTTGCCGCTAAACGGCAGAAATGCTCTACAACTGCAGGAACTCCAACCCGGGGTTGTGTCAACCGGCACTGGCGGCCAGTTTGGAGCGCAACAGGTCACATTTACCTCATCCGGCGGCAGGGACATCGACATCAACTACTCCCTCGATGGCGGAATCAACGTGGACCCGTTCTACGCGATTTCGAATAATTACCCGAACCCCGATGCTCTGCAGGAGTTTTCCCTTTCCAGCCGCAATTACAATGCGATGTTCGGACGCGGCTCAACCGATGTATCCGCGGTTACCCGGTCTGGAACCAATAGTTTTCACGGATCGGCGTTTGAATTCCTCAGAAACACCGCATTGGATTCCACTCCGTTCTTCTCCAATACCGTTCCGGCGTTCCATCGCAATCAATTCGGGGGGGCGATCGGTGGCCCTATTCTCAAGAACAGACTCTTCTTCTTTGCAAGCTATCAAGGCACCCAACAAACCGGTAGTCCAGGTGAACAGGTCTACACCACAATTCCCCTGGCGCAAAGAGGACTGAACGGGGCGAACGCGGACTTTTCAGCGGTCTCCACACCCATTATCGATCCCCAGACCGGACAACAGTTCCCTGGCAACATTGTTCCCAACAATCGCATTACGCCTCAGGCGGAGAAGTTTTTCACTGACTTCCTCCCCGCGCCAAACCTGGGAGCTAACTCCTACCAGTTTCCCAGCAACGCCACCGAGCAGGAGCACCAGGCGGTTGGCAAGGTCGACTACCATATCACGCAAAAAGATCTGGTGTTTGTCCGCTATTTCCTCGATGACATTCCTTCCACTGGGTATGGCAACGGGACTGGATCAGCGCTCGGCACCAGCTGGATATCCAGCTTTCCCTACCGCTACCAGGACACCACCGTCGGCTGGGTGCACACGTTCGCTGCGTCGCTGCTGAACGTTGCTCACATCACTTATCAGAGAAGCGTCTTCGGGGAACAGACAAGTCTTCCGTTTTCTCTGACTGCTATCGGATATGACGTAAACACTGAAAGCGCGTACAGCAGCTATGGACTCACACCCGATTCCAATCTCTCCATCACCGGCGACTTCGGCGCTTATCCTGGCGCACCCACTCGCGATATCATGCCCACATGGGACGTAAACGACAATGTCACCTGGATCAAGGGAAGGCACACCGTCAACGCAGGTTTCCAGCTTTACCACAACCGGATTAACGAACTACAGAACTTCTTCACCGGCGGGTCGATGACCTTCAGCGGCCAGTTCTCAGGTATCGGGGCTTCCGACTTCCTTCTCGGAGATTTTTCAAACTACACGCAAATCAGCGGACTAAGTTCCAGGTTGCAGCAAACACTGCCCTCTGCGTATGTCCAGGACGACATCAAACTCACGCCACGTCTGACGCTGAATGCCGGCCTCCGCGTGGATGTCGTCTCTGGTTACCACTCGGAAGACGGACAGCTTATGTCGCTGCAGCCTGGTCAGCAATCCACGGTGTTTCCGCTGGCGACGCAGGATCTTGTCTTCGCAGGAGACAAAGGGGTACCCGCCGATGTAATCGGAACCAGAACCGACATCGCACCGCGATTGGGAATTGCATGGGATGTATTTGGGCACGGGAAAACATCGCTGCGGGCAGGGGCTGGCATCTTCTATGTGCCCATGAGTGAGGGCATCTCCCTCAACCGGCAGACGCTCATTCAGCCCTTCTGCCTTGAAGTCTCTCTCAATGCCGGCAATGGGGAAGACATCTGGGCGCAACCTCCTTTCAATGGGAAAGACCCCTATCCGATTGCGAACTCCCCTGCCGGTCTCAAGTCGGTGCCATTTGTCATCGGCGGGAGTGAGACGACCCTTCCAACCAAGTGGAAGACCCAGGCCAGTAATGAGTGGAGCCTATCGATACAACAGGCATTGTTTAAGAGCGCGGTGTTCGAAATGAATTATGTGGGCTCCTCCTCCTCGCATCTATTTACTTCGGCACAAGCCAACTGGGGCCAATACAACGATACCTTCGGGCCACCGACCGAGGCCAATTTGCAACAACGCAGGATCTACCCGGACATCGGACCGATCGAACTCGATGCGGACCTTTTGAGTGCGAACTACAACGCATTACAGCTTGTTTATAACCAGCGGCTGGCAGACACTTTAACCGTCAAGAGCGCATACACGTGGTCCAAGAGCCTGGGTGTGAATAGTCCCGAAGGTGCCGGAGGCAACGGTCCGCGCGATCCATACAACTACCGCGCGGACTATAGTCCCCTGTCGAACAGTCAACCTCAGGTATGGGTGACAGCGATCATCTGGAACGCATTCGGCGGCCATACCTTCAGCTCCAAACTCCTTCAGGAGGGGGCAGGAGGGTGGCAGTTCGGTGGCATTGCTTCTATCAATTCGGGAACGCCGCTCGACCTGGTTTCCGGGATAGACAACTCTCTGACGGGAATCGGGAAGGATACGCCGGATGTCATCGGCAACTATCACGCCCAAAACACTTCGAGGGCAGGCGCGATTGCGCATTGGTTCAACCAAGCGGCTTTTACTCAAAATGCTACTGGAACCTTCGGGACGTTCCGGCCGAATACTATTTCGGGCCCGGGTTACGTCAACTTTGACATAAACCTGCAAAAGAACTTTGTTATTACTGAAAGGTTTAGAACCGAATTCCGAAGCTCTTTTTACAACGCGTTCAACCATGCAAATCTGAGTGGTTCCGGGACCAGTGGTCCCGGGACCACTCTCACCTCGTCCAATTTCGGTGTGATCACCTCCGCAAGCAACCCGCGCGTCATAGAATTTGGCTTGCGGCTAGTCTTCTGAGGCTCGGAAACTTGTTGTGAGGAAACTGCTGGACCAAGCGAGTAGGCGCACCCGTTGCTCAGCTGTTCATTGTGTGGGTGCAATGCTTGCCTGCATTCTTTGCGCCTGCCATTCATCGATCTATGCGCAGCAGCCCAGTACGGCGGCTGCGCATGCTTCGGCCGGATGGAAGGCATACGAAGAAGGCCATCTGAGTGACGCCAGTTCCCTATTGGAGGACGCCGTCAGGCTCGCGCCAAGGAACGCGGATTACAACGCCGCCCTGGCCGAGGTCGACGCAAAATTGGGCCAGCAAGACGAAGCCATTAAGCTCTTCAAGAGAGCTATTCTCCTCAAGCCTTCAGATACGGAATTTCGCCTGGATCTGGCGCAAATCCTGCAGAGGAACGGGAGCGATCAAGAGGCTCTGGGAATTCTTCAAGGGACTCCAAACCCTGCATTGTCGGACCCATGGCATTTCAGCCGGGGATTCAGCCTCTTTCGCTTGGGCAGACTTGTGCCTGCCGGCGATGAATTCAGGCTTGTCGTTGGGAAACCTCAGTTTACGGCGCCCGCCTCGTTCTTTCTCGGGAATATCGATTACATGCAAGGCCGTTTCGTGGAAGCTGAACCTCACCTCGCGACCGCAGTAGAACTCGGGAACGTGCAGGGCAATAAGGCCTATAACGTATACACCTATGATTACGGTCTGGTGTTATTCAAGTTGGGAAAGTTTGCCGAGGCGGATCGGCAATTCCGAGCCTCGATTGCGCAGTATGATGCGGACCCGCTGCCATGGATGTTTCTGGGCCGCTGCGAAGAAGAATTGGGGAACTATTCCGAGGCCATTGCCATGCTTGAGACTTCCACGCAAAAGGATTCTACTTTCCAACTTGCCGATTACGAATTGGCCCGTTTGCAGCAGAGGCATGGAGATCCGAATCGAGCCGCGGAACTATTCAAAAAAATCGGGGCAATGAAAGAGGACGAGGTCAGCAAGGAACAGGAAAGAGCCATGAAATTGAAAGCCGCGCCAAGGCCGCAATAGCTTCGGCCATATAATCACGGGACACTTGCAAAGATCTGGGCGATTGGTATGGGTAGATGGAACCGACACTGTTTCACTCTGGCGGCGTTAATCGTTTTCGTATGCTGCGGAAATAATCTCGCCTTCTCCCAAGGTATGGGTCCAACTCATCATATCTCCCCGCCGGAAAGGCCTGGTAACATTCCCGTGATCCATACCGGCATCTCTCTCGATGATATCGCCGTCGAGGCGGGTCTCACTTTCAAGCATGAATCCGGCGATCCCGTAAATAAGAAATTCCTTCTGGAGTCGATAGGCAGCGGGGTTGCCATCTTCGATTATGACGGCGATGGCCTGGAAGATATTTTCCTTGTGAATGCAACTCGCTGGACTAAGTCCGCGGGCACGGCCAAGCCGACCAGCAGACTTTACAGAAACCTGGGCAACCTCAGGTTCGCGGACGTGACAGAAAAAGCGGGATTGACATACAGCGGATGGGGTCAGGGCGCGTGTGTCGGCGACTACGACAACGACGGGCACGAAGACCTCCTGGTTACCTACTATGGTCACAATATCCTCTACCACAATGATGGAAACGGCCACTTCACAGACGCGACGGCCGGGGCGGGGCTTCCCACTCAGGGCACGCGGTGGGGCACGGGATGTTCGTTCTTCGACTATGACCGCGACGGCAAGTTGGATATTGCCATTGCCAATTATGTGGACTTCGATCCCAGGACCGCTCCCCTGCCGGGCGGTAACCGCATTTGCCAGTTCAAGGGCCTGCCTGTCATCTGCGGCCCGCGGGGCTTGGCGGGCAGCGCGAACGTTCTCTATCACAATATGGGAGATGGAAAGTTCAAGGACGTCTCCAAGGCCGCTCACTTCGATCAACCATCGGGCCAATACAGCTTCTCTGTAATTTCAGGCGACTTTGACGGAGACGGTTGGCCGGATATCTTCATAGCCTGTGATTCCACCCCTAGCATTTTGCAGCACAACAACCGCGACGGAACATTTACAAATGTGGCTATTTCAAGCGGAGTAGCTTTTAGCGACGACGGGGAAGAACAAGCTAACATGGGTGCCGATGCAGGAGATTACGCCCACACGGGTCGACTTGATCTGGTTACTACGACCTTCGATGACGATGTACCTGCACTGTTCCTCAACGAAGGTAACAGCGAATTCAGCGACGTCGATCTTCAGGCTGGGTTAGGCTTCCGCACGCATCAAGTGGGCTGGGGCGTAGCCTTTGTGGACCTGGACAACCGCGGCTGGCTGGATATCTTCATGGCCAATGGCCATATATACCCGAACGTGGATGCGTTACACAGAGAAAGTCATTATCGCGAGGAAAAGACTCTTTACTACAACCTCGGTAATGGCAAATTCGCGGATATCACGGAACAATCGGGGCCAGGGATCAGGGAAAAAACGGTAGGGCGAGGATTGGCCTACGGAGATTTGCTGAATGATGGCTCCCTCGACATTGTCATCAATAACCTCAACTCGGCTCCGAACCT
>JBARKD010000519.1:0-3040 GCA_049800615.1 Acidobacteriaceae bacterium
TATCAGGTACTGTCCGATCCGCAAAAGCGCGCCGCCTATGATCGCTACGGGCACGCGGGCGTCAGCGGCGCGGGTGGTCCCGGTTTTGAGGGCTTTTCTGCTGCCGATGTGGGCGACATCTTCGGAGACTTCTTCGGTGAGATGTTTAACATGGGCGGCAACCGTCGCAATGGCCGCCAGCAGCGCGGCCGCGACATCCGCTACGATCTCACCCTGGAATTTGAAGAAGCCGTTTTCGGCAAGCAGACGGAAATACAGATTCGCCGCGCCGAAGTTTGCAGCGAGTGCCGGGGTTCTGGGGCTCCGGCTGGGCGCGGACCGGAAACCTGCCAACAATGTTCCGGCCGGGGTCAGGTTCGTTACCAGCAAGGTTTCTTCTCCATTGCCCGCACTTGTCCCATTTGCAACGGATCGGGCCAGGTGATTACTCATCCCTGCCAGCAGTGCAACGGCGCCGGTCTCACCGATCGCCGCCACACCATCAGCGTCAGCGTACCTGCTGGGGTCGAAGATGGAACGCGCATTCGCTACCAGGGCGAAGGCGATGCGGGCCGGAGTAATGGGCCCAAGGGCGACCTTTACGTGGTGCTGTCCGTAAAACCCCACGAGTTTTTCGAACGTGACGGTAACGACTTGCATTGCGTGGTTTTTGTTTCCTTTCCTCAGCTGGCGCTGGGCGATGAGATTCAGGTTCCCACGCTCGAGGGCGATACTGCGCTGAGAGTCCACGAAGGCACGCAATCGGGAAAGGAATACCGTCTTCGCGGCAAAGGTGTCCCGCATCTCAATGAGCATGGCCGCGGCGACCTGGTGGTGCAGATCGTGGTGCAGACGCCGAAGAAGCTGACAAAAGTGCAGCGCGATCTGCTGCGCCAGCTCGGCGACACCATGCAAATCGAAAATAAGCCTACCTCGCGCAGCTTGCTGACCAAGATGAGGGATCTCTTCAGCTGAGTCGCAGCTGGTTCCAAAGTATGGCCATTCTCACCCGACAGATTGTATCGATTAAGCGGCGCTTCGATTAAGTCGCGAGCGGCGCTCCATGCGGATTTCGCGAGAAGTCCGCGGCGGCGGAGCTGTTCGTTGGTCCTTCACGCGCTTTGTCATCCTCGGACATAGTGCTCGGACACAGTGTCCGGACATAATGTTTGTCCGGCTAAAGGCCTGCTCCGTTTCATCCAAGCACGGCAGCCACGACGGCCATAGCGGCAATTCCCGCTGTCTCAGCCCGCAGGATGTGCGGGCCTAGACTTACCGCCTGCCAGCCCTCGACGGCAAAAAGAGTCTCCTCTTCTGCTGTCCATCCCCCCTCCGGTCCCACTGCGATGTGCATTGCCGGTTTCTCCGCCCGGGGTGGCTGGAGGGCCGCTTGCAGGGCGGCATGAAGCGTGGTGGATCGCTGCTGTTCGGCCAGGACCAGGCGAAGCGCAGCCGGTCCCGCAATCGCTTGGAGCGCGGACTTCAGTGGAACCACGTCCTCCACCGCCGGCACATCAGATCGGCGCGATTGCTGAGCCGCCTCGCGCACAATCCGCCGCCAACGCTCCAAGCGAGCTGGTGCGGCCTGGACCAGGTGTTTTTCACTACGCCTGGAGGTCACAGGAACAAACCTTTCCGCTCCCAGCTCGGTTGCCTTCTCGATCATCCACTCCATCCGATCGAACTTGAAAACCGAAAGCAAAAGCGTGACCGGAAATGCAGGATGGGCCTCGACTTCGAAGAGCAGCGTAAAGCGGACCGCATCACCGCTGATCCCGCTAATCGCGGCGCGCCACACGCGACCACCCGCCACCATGTCGCACTCCATGCCGGTTTGCGCGCGCAGCACGCGAATCAGGTGAGCCGCCTGCTCTCCCCTGAGCGAAGCGGTGCGATCATCCCAATCGTCGGCAATCCACCGTCTCCGTGTCATCGTGCGACTCTCTCATCAAAAGGTGTCATGTCCCACTACCACTTTAGTAAGCAGGCTCGTCGAAGCCGCGTGCTCACCTGCGTCCTCGAACTGCGAATTGCTTTCCGCCGTGCTGACACAACGTCGCTTTGCCCCGCTGGGAATCGAAAATCGCTTGCCGGGGCCGGCGACCGATGCACCCAATGCTTTGCCCGGACACACAGCCCGCGCCCGAAAGGCCGGTTTCCGGCTGCTTCATCACATCCCCACAGTCTGGCGCAAAAACACCTCGGGGGACGCTTTTGGCGTCCCCCGAGTGTGTTGCCTGTTGTGTTGCTTGCTTACTTCTTCTTTGCTGCTTTTTTGGCTGCCTTCTTCGCCGGCTTCTTCGCCACTGCTTTTTTGGTTGCCATTGTTTCTATTCTCCCTTTGTCGTGTCGACATCGAACCTGCAAGAGATACTTTGCAGTTAACGAATGTATAGAATTCTCAAAAAACAGTGTCAAGGAAAAAATCGCATTTCTTCAAGATCAATTTGCGGATTGGAATCGTTGAAGCCAACCACCGGCAACCCAACCTCGTTACTTTCCTGCGAGGTGGACACCATAATGACGCAACAACACCAGCGCAAGACCGCTGATCGAATCATGCCAGGCATGCGCGATCATTCCCGTTCGCAATCCTCTCCGCCATAGTGCAAGCACGCCAAACATCGCGCCGTACGCGGAGATCAGCAATACTCCGGCGAGTCCTTCGTAGCCGTGTGCGCCGCCAAATACCAGCGCGGAGAGCAAGACGCCCAACCACACGCGCCCGCTCATGCGAGCAAACTGCTGCTGCAGGTACCCGCGAAACACCAATTCCTCGCTGATCCCCGCGGAGATGCTTAGCACCAGGAACAGCATCATCTCCGATCCGGTAACCGGCGTCAGCCTTTGGGTAACGTCCCCGATTTTTTGTGGGTCAATGTGGGATCCGGAGATTTTTACCAGCGCATTGCCCATCATCGCAAGCACCGACAGAGCAACCACCCAGTAAACGAGAGCCGCGGCGGCATCACCCAGCCATGACCTGGCCCCGGGCCGCCGTTCACCGAGAATCTGGCGCAGGGGCACGCCGCGCATGCGCAATCCCCAAACAACGGTGCCC
>JBARKD010000520.1:0-1928 GCA_049800615.1 Acidobacteriaceae bacterium
TACTTGATGCGCTTCAGGTTGCGGGTGGAGATGCGCTCGATGGCATCGCGGTCGAGGATGTTGCCTTTGTTCAGCAGGCGCTTGTTGGTGCGCTCGTCGTGCAGGTCGGCCTGCACTTCCTTGCCGCCGAGAATGTTTTCCAGACGCTTGAGGCGCTCGTCGGTAAGAATGCGGATTTCGTCGGAGAGGTTTTTCTCCAGCTTGCCGATCTGGGTCGCTTCGATGGATTTCGCCCGCTCGTCTTTTTCCTGGCCCTTACGGGAGAAAATCTTCACGTCAACGATGACCCCCTCGATGCCCGGAGGGCAGTAGAGCGAAGCGTCGCGAACGTCGCCGGCCTTTTCGCCGAAGATCGCGCGCAACAGCTTTTCTTCCGGCGTGAGCTGGGTTTCGCCCTTGGGCGTAACTTTCCCCACCAGAATGTCGCCCTGCTTGATGCTGGCGCCGATGCGGATGACTCCAGCTTCGTCCAAATTGCGCAGCATCGACTCGCTGACGTTAGGAATGTCGCGCGTAACTTCTTCCGGACCTAGCTTGGTGTCGCGCGCTTCGATCTCGTACTCCTCGATGTGCAGTGAAGTGTAGTAATCGTCTTTTACCATCTTCTCGGAGACGAGAATCGCGTCCTCAAAGTTGTAGCCACGCCAGGGCATGAAGGCCACGAGCACGTTGCGCCCGAGCGCCAACTCGCCATGATCCGTGCAAGGACCGTCGGCGATGACCTCGCCCTTCAGCACGCGCTGTCCTTTCTTCACCACCGGCTTCTGGTTGATGCAGGTGTTCTGGTTGGAGCGCTTGAACTTGGTGAGCTGATAAATGTCGCTGCCCACCTCACGCGAAAGCTGCGTGGGATGGTGCTCGCCTTCGACGCGCACGATGATGCGGTCGGAGTCAACCGAGTCAATGATTCCGTTGCGCCGGGCGAGAACCACCGCACCGGAGTCGCGCGCGGTAACACCTTCCATTCCAGTGCCTACAATCGGCGCCTGCGCGCGGAGCAGCGGTACGGACTGGCGTTGCATGTTCGCGCCCATCAGAGCGCGGTTGGCGTCGTCGTGCTCGAGGAATGGGACCAGCGATGCGGCGACGGATACCAGTTGCTTGGGGCTGACGTCGACATAGTCAACTTCGTCGCGGCTGACCAGGACGAAGTTGCCGGCCTTGCGGGCGTTGACGAGTTCAGCGGTGATGCGGCCTTTGTCGTCAAGCTCCACGTTGGCCTGCGCGATGGTGTGCCGATCTTCTTCCCAGGCGGAAAGATAGAAAGAAAAGGGATCGATCTGAGCCGGCTTCTTGCGCTTCTCCTTCAACTCAGCGTTAACCTTCTCGATCTCATGCTTTTCCATGTGATCGCCGACCTTGTAGTCGCTGTCGCCGGTGTTCACGACGGTGACATAATCGATCACGCGTCCGCCCTTGATCTTGCGGTAGGGCGATTCGATGAAGCCGTAGTCGTTGATGCGGGCATAGCAACTCAGCGACGAGATCAGGCCGATGTTCGGGCCTTCCGGCGTCTCAATCGGGCAGATGCGTCCGTAGTGTGTGGGGTGAACGTCGCGCACTTCGAATCCGGCGCGCTCACGCGAAAGACCGCCCGGCCCAAGTGCGGAGAGACGCCGCTTGTGCGTGATCTCTGAGAGCGGGTTGGTCTGATCCATGAACTGCGAGAGCTGGGACGATCCGAAGAATTCGCGGATCGCGGCCATTACCGGCTTGGCATTGACCAGGTCGTGCGGCATGGCGGTGGACATTTCCTGGTACACGGACATTTTTTCTTTAATCGCCCGTTCCATGCGGACCAAGCCGATGCGGAACTGGTTCTCCATCAACTCGCCGACGGCGCGCACGCGGCGGTTGCCAAGGTGATCGATGTCGTCGACGGAGCCGATATTTTTCCGCAACTTCAGCAGGTAGCCGATGGTGGCGTA
>JBARKD010000521.1:0-15038 GCA_049800615.1 Acidobacteriaceae bacterium
CAACCGGCGTCCAGCAGAAACTGATGCGACATGCCAACGTTTCTACGACCATGAATATTTACGGTAGTGCAGGCCGAAAGGCCAAGCAGGCTGCAAACTCCAAGGTCGTTCAGATGGTGCTTGCAACAGCGGTTGCAGTGTAGCTCTACGCTATTGTGGGGTTCTGTGGGGTTGCGGTGCTTCGGGAGAGGAGCTAAGTTGTTGATTATTTGGCTCCTCAGGTAGGACTCGAACCTACAACCCTTCGGTTAACAGCCGAATGCTCTGCCATTGAGCTACTGAGGAGTGTCTTGGCGGGAACGTTTTGAACTGTCGTCATTCTACCGCAAACCCAATCCTCCTCGTCAAAACCCGTCGCGAGGCAATGCCCTAGTACAGCAACACAGCAATTTTGTAGGTGGTGAATCCCTGCGTCGGATTCCCCGAATCACAAGCCCCCACCGCAGCCCGATGGTAACGGCCAGAAGAAATTTTTTGTTCCAACACGTCCGGCAATCGACTCAAATCCGTGCCTTCCCAGCGCATGATGAAAAGCGGTTTCGAACCACCAGCGGAACCGTGCTCCATCTCACAGGTCTGGCGCGCATCCTGAGTCATGTTCGCTAGCGCGAGTCCGCGCTGCTGCAACACCTGCCCGATCTTCTGCTCAATCTGCTCCGGGCCAAGGCTCGCGACCGAAGCAGCGAAATCCTCTACCCCGTAGTAATTTCCACCCTGCCGAACCAGTCCGACACCCAGAGAAGTCATGCTCGGGTTGAGGATGTTGGCCCGATGCGGTGGCGAGTTCATCCACTCCTTTTCCAGTGCCTGCGGGCTCGGCGCCAAGGCGACATTCTCGGCGATGGAGCGGAAATGCGCCCCCGCCTGGCCAGCCCGCGTCTCCAGATCCGCTTCGCCGGAATATTGGTGGGACAACGCCCCTTGTTGCGACATCAACTGGGCGTGCGCCTGCGCTGCCTGCGCCAGGGAGGGGTCCCACTTCAGCGCAGCCAAACCTTGCTGGGCCCGGTCCGCATTGACCAGTTCCAGGAGCTGCTGTGCCGCAGGATCCTGTGCCCAAACCTGTGCGGCCAGCATCGTCGCCGCCAATCCCACCGTCCAAAGCCAGTGCTGTTTGCGCATCGCCTTGCCTCTCGTACTAACAACCCGGTTACGGCCAACTCTGTTGTGGCCGAACAATATGCGGATCCAATGTGCGATTATGGGGCCATCGATGGCTCTCGCTCGCACCTTACGCCACCAGCCCCTGGCCGTGGTTGGCGCCTGTCTTCTGCTGCTGTTTGTCGCCGTCGCAGTGCTCGCCCCGGTTATATCACCCTATGACCCGGCAGCCATCGACCTCTACCAGCGCCTGGCGCCTCCGTCCCACGCCCACTGGTTTGGCACGGACGAGCTCGGCCGCGATATTTTTTCCCGCATTCTCTCCGGTGCGCGGCTCTCCCTTTTGGTTGCCGTGAGCGTGGTAAGCCTTTCCCTGGCCCTCGGACTGCTCCTCGGTGGACTCGCGGGATTTTACGGCGGGCGCGTCGACACGCTGCTCAATGTTTTCGTGATGAACGCCTTTCTCTCCTTCCCTGGGATTCTCCTGGCCATCGCGTTTGTCGCCTTCCTTGGACCCGGCCTTCTCAACCTTGTACTCGCCTTAGCGATCGGCGGATGGGTCGGCTACGCTCGCCTGGTCCGGGCCCAGGTCCTTGCGGTGAAAGAACGAGAATTTGTGGAGGCCGCTCGCGCTTTGGGCGCCTCCGATCTGCGCATCTTCACCCGGCACATCCTGCCGAACATCCTTCAGCCCATCATTGTGCAGTCAGCCATTGGCATGGCAGGAGCTGTCCTCGCGGAAGCGACCCTGAGCTTTCTCGGTTTGGGTTTGCCACCTCCGGCAGCAAGCTGGGGAGGCATGCTCAATGACGCCCGCTCGCATCTGTTCGACTCACCGCATATGGTGATTTTTCCAGCCATCGCCGTCATGCTCTGCGTTTTGTCGTTCAATTTCCTGGGCGATGCGCTGCGCGATTACCTTGACCCGCGCACTCGCCTGCTTATCGGTCTATGACCGGCAATCCGCGCATCGGCATCATCTCCGATACGCATGGACTGTTGCGCCCCGAAGCCCTCGATGCCCTTCGCGGCGTGGACTACATCCTCCACGCAGGCGACGTCGGCGATCCCTCGATTCTGAATGCACTGCGCGCCGTAGCTCCACTCACCGCCATCCTCGGCAACATCGACACCGAGGGACCATGCTCCCATTTGCCCCCCACTGAAGTCATTACCTTGCGTGGCCACACCTTTTATATGCTGCATGACCGTCTTGCGCTCGATCTGGATCCCGCGGCTGCGGGCTTTGCTGCGGTCATCAGCGGACACTCCCACCGGCCGCTTGTCGAGTGGCGCCATGGCGTCCTTTATATGAATCCCGGCAGCGCCGGACCGCGGCGCTTCTCCCTGCCTATTTCGCTGGGTCTGCTAACCATTCGCGGTGGCTCACTTGAGCCGGAGCTGATAACCCTCCATCCAACATCGGCATGACCAGCGGTTGCAGTTGGACCACCAGCGCCTCAGACGGCGGCCTGTCAGGCATCGCCAGCCATTGCTTGACCCCCGCACAAATGCTGGCGCTGACCGTAGCTGCCACCAACACCGCGGTCGGTGGCAAGGATTCAACGTCCCCCATGCCAGCCAGCAGGATGCGGCGAATGGCCTTAGTGATCGCCGCATCCATCAGCGGCTCAAACGCTGTTTGGTGGTCGCAGCTCCCGGTGGAGTGAGCCTGGGTGAGGAAATCGCAGGTAGCCAGGATGATCGCTGACACCGCGCCAGGGCATCCTGCGCTATAGCTCACTTGCCGTTGCGCCAGGAACTGGTGAAATCCGCTCCCGACCAGGGCCTCCAGCAGGGCGTATTTGTCCGTGTAATGGTCGTAAAAAGTCGCCCGGTTGACAGTTGCCAGCTCGGCAATATCCTGCACCGAAATCTCGTCGAAGCTCTTTTGCAGCATGAGCTTACGCAAAGCGTCCTGAAGCAGACCGCGGGTCCGGCGTATGCGTGGGTCACGAACTTCGCAATCGGATATCGGCGTCATCTCTGCCTATTAGAGCGCATTCGTAAAAAAAGAGTCCAAAAACAACAACTGTCGTCTATGTCTTTAACGACATGTGGCGCATAGACAACATATGTCGCACAAAGGAGACGCTATGACGACCCTATTACATCTGGATTCCAGTCCGCTCGCCAGCTCAATCAGCCGCGAACTGACCCGCGAGTATGTAGACAATTGGAAACGTGCACACCCCGACGGACGAGTCATCTACCGTGATCTGGCTGCCAATCCGCCCAAGCCCATCGATCAGGAATGGATCCAGGCCGTCTTTACTCCGGCAGAGGCCCGTCAGCCGGAGCAAAACGCTCTGATCGCCTATTCCGAGGCATCCATCGCGGAGCTTGAGCAGGCAGATGAGTATGTGCTGGGCGTAGCCATGCACAACTTCCACATTCCCTCCGTCGTAAAGCTTTGGATCGACCAGGTTGTCCGCGGCGGACGCACGTTTTCCTATGGGCCGGAGGGCGCCAAGGGTCTGCTCTCAGGCAAGAAAGCGACCATTTTGGCAGCCACCGGGGGCGTGTATGAGCCCGGAACTCCCGCCGCCTCGATGAACTTCATCGACCCCTATTTGCGCACGATCCTGGGATTTATTGGCGTCAAAGAAGTTAAAATTCTCACCGCCGGGGGCACCGCCCAGCTCAGGTCGGGTGACCTTGATCGCGGGGTTTTCCTTCAACCCCATTTGGAACAGGTCCGCAGCATCGCGGTTTAAGTAAGGAGAAAGCCATGAAAATCACCGTTCTGATCGCACGCATCCTGTTAGGCCTGATCTTCGTTTTCTTTGGCCTGAACGGTTTCCTCAACTTCCTGCACGCTCCCCTGCCCCCTGGGCCAGCGGGACAATTTCTGGGCGTGCTGTACCACACCTTCTACCTGACGATAATCTTTCTGGTACAACTGGCCGGCGGCCTGCTCTTGCTTTCGGGGCGGTTCATTCCCCTGGCGCTCGTCCTGCTCGGACCGGTCCTCGTCAACATCCTGCTGTTTCACATCTCGTTCCAACCAGCCGGGCTGCCGCCCGCACTATTCGCGGCGATCCTCTGGTTCGTCGTATTCTTTGGGGTGCGCAAGGCCTTCGCGGGCGTGTTCGCTCAAAAAGTGGCCATTGGATAAGGTTCAGCTGCGAATTCTGGGATTGGCGACGGTATAGAGCAAGTCCGTCAGCAGGTTGACCAGAACGTACGTCAGTCCAACTGCCAGGATGCAGCCCTGCACCAAGGCGTAATCGCGGTTGGAAATGGCGGAAACGGTGAGCCGGCCAATCCCAGGCCAGGAAAAGATGGTCTCGGTGACGATCGCTCCGGCGAGCAGGGCGCCAAACTGCAAGCCGACCAGGGTCATCACCGGGATGATGGCGTTGCGTAGCGCATGCCGGTAGACCACCACGTGTTCCGGCAGGCCTTTGGCGCGCGCCGTGCGAATGTAGTCCTGGTTCAACTCCTCAAGCATCGCCGTCCGCACCATGCGGGTAAGAATGGCGGCCAGGCTGCCTCCCATGGTGATCGCCGGCAGAATCAGGTGAGCGAACGATCCGGCCCCCGAAACCGGCAGCCAACCCAGCTTGATGGAAAAAAGCAGAATCAGGATGGGACCCAGCGCGAAACTGGGGAACGAAAGGCCAAGCAGGCTCACGACGCCCACGGTGTTGTCCTGCCAGCGGGCACGGCGTAAGGCGCCCAATACGCCCGCCGGCACGGCCAGAAGCAGTGCCAGCAACAGCGCCGCTACTGTCAGTTCCAGCGTGTAGGGGTAACGGGTCAAAACCAGGTGGGCCACCGAATCGTTCAGCCGCAGCGACCTGCCCAAGTCGCCGTGCAGCACTCCGCGCCAGTAGTGGAGGTATTGCTGGCCAAGCGGAACATCCAGTCCGTATTGATGGCGCAGCGCCGACAAGTCGGCGGCCGTTGCGCCTTCTCCCAACATCTGCTGCACCGGATCGCCCGGCACCAGGTGGATGAGCAGGAACACCATCGAAACGACCAGCCAGATGACTGGCAGGATGTACAGCAGTCGCCGCGCTACCAAGTCAGCCGTCCACCCCGCTCTTTCGCCTCATCGATATCTCCTAACCTTCCCGGCTGGCCTTAGCAGTGTTTGCGTCCTTCGTATCTTCGGCCCCGTTCTCCAGCCGCTCCACGCGCACCTGGCTGATGCGATGATCGCTCATCTCCACTACCGTAAATCTTCTGCCTTCAAAATCCACTGTTTCCTCTCCCGTGGGAATTTTTCCCAAGCGGGTCAGCAGAAATCCCGCGAGAGTTTCCACGCCACTGCTGCGCGGCAGATGCCAATTCATCTGCGTTTCCAGATCGCGTAGATTCACGCCTCCATCCAGCAGCACGGCCCCTGAGGTAGTGTGCACGGCGGCTCGGGGTCCAATGTCAAACTCGTCCTCCACTTCGCCGATAATCTGCTCGATTGCATCTTCTACCGTTACCAACCCCACGGTGGACCCGTACTCGTCGACGACAATCGCGATATGCCGCCTCCGCTGCTGGAATTCGATCAGCAGATCGAGCACCGGCTTGGTTTCCGGCACGACCAGCACATCATGCATCACCTGCCCCAACCGCAATTCAGTAAAAGGAGCACGCGCAAAACGGGTTTGCGCCGTCATGCGAAAGTGCATGAGCCGCGACAGGTCCTTCGAATACACCACGCCCACGATATGTTCCGGGCCACGCGCGGGGTCGTATACGGGCACGCGCGAGTGCTCTTCCTCAACCACGCGCGCGTTCGCGTCTTCGATGAGCATGTCTTTGGGCAGGGCGAAAATACGCTGCCGCGGGGTCATGACTTCCCGTGTGGGCACATTGTTCAGCTCCACCGCGCGGTGGATGATCGATTCCTGAAATGCGGGCAGGATGCCCATCCGGCGCGAGGCGGTGGCAATCAGCTTCAGCTCTTCCGGCGAATGGACCTCGCCTCCCCGCGTCATCTCCATGCCGAACAGCTGCAGCACGATCCGGGCTGAAAATTTCATAAGCCGGACCACCGGCCGCGAGATCCGGATAAAGGCATCCATGGGGCCAGCGACGGTGATTGCCAGCACTTCGGCTTTGCGCAACGCCAGGGCTTTGGGCACCAACTCGCCCAACAGCACGTGCAGATAGGTAATCAGGGCAAAGGCAATCGGGACAGCCAGCAGATGCGCATAGACCTTCGCATGGGTCATGCCCTGGAACCAATGCTCGAACAGGGTGGCGACCGCCGGTTCGCCAATCCAGCCCAGCGCCAGGCTGCAAAGGGTCACACCCAATTGCACGGCAGGGAGAAAGTCTTCCATGTTCTCCTGCAGGCGACGTACTGTCCGGGCTCCCGGCCGTCCCAGGGCAATTAACCGCTCGATGCGGGTCTCGCGCACACTGACCAAGGCAAATTCGGCTGCCACGAAGAACCCGTTCGCCAAGATGAGCAGGGCGACCGAAACCATGCGAAAAAGCATCAATTCAATCATTTCGTGGCAAAACCGGGTGTCTAATGATGATACCCGCGCCGCCGGGTTGGAACCTTTCCCGTTACGGCTGCGTATCTTCTGGGCAATGAGATGGTCTGGAGCCAGCAGCGCTAGAGAAAAACGGACGTTCCGTCGCACTGGCAAGCCTGTGGGAGGGGCGACGATGCAAAATCGAATTCACTTATCGCGCACAGCAGCAGCCGGGATCCTGGTTGCTCTGATCATGTATATTCCGGCTGCCTTGGCCGCGGAACAGTCTTTCGACCGAACGCTGAGCGTGAATGGCCCGGTCACTCTACGGGTCAGCACCGGCGCCGGTCACATCCGCGTGTCTCCCGGCTCCGACAACCAGGTCCACATCGCTGGCCACGTGAAGAGCAACAATAACTGGTGGGGTGGCTCCTCGGAAGACTCGGTCGCGAACGTGGCGCAAAATCCACCCATCGAGCAGGCAGGAAATATCATCCGCATTGGCGAGGACCACGGCGGCGACTTTTTCCGCCACGTGTCCATTGATTACGACATCACCACGCCCGCCAACACCATGCTGGTGGCCGAGAGCGGTTCGGGCGACCTGCAGGTCTCTGGGTTGAGCGGCACGGTGAAGGCTCACACGGGCTCCGGTTCCATTCGCGCCGATAAGCTCGGCTCCGGGGCCAAACTTGACACCGGCTCGGGAAGCATCGATGCCAATAACCTGATGGGTTCTGCCACGCTGCAGACTGGGTCCGGAGAAATTCACGCCCAGCTGGGATCGCCCGGGGACGTGGTCGCCGGCACGGGCTCCGGCTCGATCCGGCTGGAGAATGTACAGGGTTCCCTGAAGGCGGAGACCGGCTCGGGTTCTCTCGAGATCAGCGGCCAGCCCATAGCACCCTGGAAACTCGAGACGGGTTCGGGCGACATCTCGCTCCGGGTGGGCAACGCCCACTTCAACCTGGATGCCGGGACTGGCTCGGGTTCCGTCAAATCCGACCCGCCCCTCACCATCACCATCCATGGCGCGATTGATAAGCACCATGTTCAGGGATCTGTGAACGGAGGCGGACCGACCGTAAGGGCCCAAACCGGGTCCGGCAGTATTCAAATTCTGCAATAAGCTCGGCAGGACGCCGGGTGCACTTTCAAGCGCATATGCGGCTTTCTCTATCAAACAAAGAAGCAAAGAAAGAAGCAGGGAAAGAAGCAGGACATTCGCCAAAGCCGACGCTATCAACAGGAAATCCGGGAAATTTCTCGGATTTCCTACGCGTCAGCCCCGAAGAGCGCTCAGTTCCCTTCGCTGCCATCCCCGTTTTTCCTCCTCGTCCAACCAAACGCGAACGAGTCAGACTGCATCGAATCAAGCTGCATTTAGGTTACAAAGCGGAAAACTCCCCAACCCGGGAAAAAAAGAAGTACTCTTTTTATTTCGCGAGGAGAAAAATGGCAAGACCGCAATGGATCTATGGCGTCGCATTTGTGTTGGGGCTGGCGTTGACGGGCTGCGAAGGATTCAAGGCAGAAACACCCAAGAACTTCACTGCAGCCATAAACGCGTACTACAGTAAGCACGACGATTGCCTGTACCAAACCTCGCTTCGCTTTCCCTATGAAGCCAGCACCTCCAGCAGCGAGAAAGATCCCAACCTGAACGGCCTCAATGCTCTGGAAGCTGCAGGATTGCTCAGGTCACTGGAGGACAGAGACATTCACGTGAAACGTTACGAGCAAACGACGTTTGGTAAACGCATGTCGCCGGCCTTCTGTTACGGACATCGGGTCGTGACCAGTATCGACAGCTCTACGCCCGCCCCGCCGCAAGATCGCATGAAGGCGATTCAGGTCACGTATCACTACAAGATGATGGACGTTCCCGGTTGGGCTGACTCTGACCAGATACGCAAAGCCTTCCCGGCTTTTGCGAAAGCCACTTCTTCAGATGCCCAGGGCAAGGCCACAGTGGTACTCACCCAAGTCGGCTGGCGCGTGCCGGGATAGGGCATCGTCTATCTTAGAAAGATGCTCAAGTTTTTCCGGCCCATTCCGGCGGCCTCGCTGCGTTTGCTGGTCTTCGATTTGGACGGCACCCTCATCGATTCCGGCGCCGACCTCTGTGCCTCGGTCAATGCAATGCTGGAGCAATTCGGCCGCGCTCCTCTGCCGCAGTCTGTGATCTCGACTTACATCGGTGATGGCGCAGCACGCCTGGTCAGTCGCTCTCTGGGCGAGACCGACGACCCTGTCTTTCTTGATTCCGCGCTCACCTACTTCCTCGACTATTACCGCGAACACAAGCTTGACCGTACCTATGTCTATCCCGGCGTTTTTCCTGCGCTGGATAGCGTGCGGCCACAGCGATCGATGGCCGTACTGACTAACAAGCCAATCAATCCATCCATTGCCATCTGCGAGGCCCTCGGTCTGAGCCCTTACTTCTTTCGTATCATCGGTGGCAATAGTTTCGCCAGCAAGAAGCCCGATCCCGAGGGCTTGCGTGCGTTGATGCAGGAAGCAGGAGCGGACCCGGAGGAGACATTGATGATTGGCGATTCAGACGTCGATATCCTGACGGCGCGCAATGCCGGAGCCTGGAGCATCGGCTGCTCCTATGGCCTCTCTCCACACACACTGGAACTAGTGCCGCCGGACTGCCTGGTGGACTCGCCGGAAGAGTGGCCTCTCGCGCTTGCCGCCAGCTCGGCCGTTAGTACGACTTGAGTGGCGAAACCAGTAACTCAGGGTACGAGCAGCGCTCTAGAGAAAGACCCGGTCATTCAGGAGAAGGTTGGGAGAATGCCCAGAGAGCGGGCAACGGTTGCCAGCCGGGTGTCGCCTGTCCATAGCCACGTCCCGGGTGTGGTCAAGCAGGAGGCGACGAGATGTGCGTCGACCAACCCTATCCCAGTATTGTGGAGGCGGCGTGCTTCGACCATTGAGCGAACTTCGCCCAGCGTAACGACTGGTACTTGCGGAAGCCGATCGAGGCTGGTAAGCGTCCGGCGACGATTGCGCAGGTTACCTAGCGCCAGCTCAGCAATCAGGAACGGATGCATGACCAGCTGATTGTGCTGAACCAGCCGTTCCATATGCGCTTTGTGGCTACCTGTTCGGAAGAAGTCGATCCAAATGGAAGTATCCACGAGGACCATCATTTTCGCGGCCGCCTGCGGCGGATGTCCTTGAGTTCCGGCATGGTTCCGGCGAGTGCAAGAAGACGGCGCCCAGCTTCGCGCTCAATCAGGGCGCGTAGCGCTTCGCGAAGAAGCGCGGTTCGTTCGGTAAGGCCACTGTACTCCTGTGCAGCCTGCAAGAGGTCATCGTCAAGCGAAACCGTGGCGCGCATGGTTTAGGCCCTTTCGTTCACCCATTTTATCACCGGGACGGTGATGATATTGGTTCATCAGAAATCGTTGGTCCACGAGCAGCCGGCATCCTTTGGCGGCCCTATGCGCTCTCCTTCCCAGTCTCTCGCTCGAAGCACCTTGTGGCCGCCAAATCTCTCCCGTTGACAAAACATACATGCGTAGTAGATATTATGACCACTGTAGGAGATTGCCTTGCCTGAACCGAAACTCTCCCGCCTGGAATTCCAAATCATGGAGGCCCTGTGGACGCGGGGCGAGCTATCGATTAGGGAAATCCAGGAAGAATTTCTCGCCAAACGGCAGCCTGCGTATACCACCGTCCAGACCACGGTTTACCGGCTGGAAGCCAAGGGTCATGTCCGGCGGGTCAGAAAAGTTGGTAACTTTCACATCTTCGCTGCCGCCATCTCGCGCGACGCTGCGCAACGAAAGCTCATTGACGATCTGCTGGCTTTGTTTGGGGGGCGATCCCAGCCAGTCGTCTCCCACCTGATCGAAGCCGGCAAGCTCACTATGGACGACATAAAAGAAGCAGAGAAAGCACTCCGCAAACTGGAAAGAAGGGACAAGGTATGATGCCTGACAATTTATCTTCCTTCGCAGCAGCCATGGCCAACCATCTTTGGCAATCGACGCTGTTTGTGCTGTGCGCCGCGCTTTTCACTCTTCCGTTGCAGAAGAACGCGGCGCGTGTTCGCTACTTTTTGTGGCTGGCGGCATCGATCAAGTTCCTGATCCCCTTTTCGCTGCTCACAAAGCTGGGTGGCCATCTGGCAGGCTTGAACCACGTGAACGGAACACCGGCTTTCTACTTCGTGATCGAGGCAGCGAGTCGGCCGTTTAACCAAGCCCCCAGGGGCCTGCTTGCTCCCTTGCCGGCGTTCCTGCCGCAAATCTCAGCTTTGCTCTGGTTTGCCGGATTTGTCACTGTCATGGTCTTCTACAATTCGCGATGGCGGGTCGCGTCTGCGGCCAAACGCAGCGCAGCGCCTTTGTCCCATGGCCGCGAGGTAGAGGCGCTGCGCAGGTTGGAACGTGTTCAAGGAATGCGCAGGCCAATTCCTATCCGGTCATCGCAAAGCTCGCTCGAGCCTGGCGTCTTTGGCGTTTTCCAGCCAATCTTGCTTTGGCCCGAAAAAATCTCGCAACACCTTGACGATTCGCACGTAGAGGCCATTCTGTCCCACGAGATTCAACATGTACGGCGGCGGGACAACCTGGCTGCCGCCATCCACATGCTCGTGGAAGCCATCTTTTGGTTTCATCCCCTGGTCTGGTGGGTGGGAGCACGCTCGTTAGAGGAACGAGAGCGCGCCTGCGACGAAGCCGTATTAGAACTCGGCAATCCACCGCATATCTACGCCGAGAGTATTCTGAAGACCTGCAAATTCAGTGTGTCATCGCCTCTGGCATGCATCTCCGGGATTGCGGGAGGCGACCTCAAGCGGCGCATCGTTCGCATCATGTCGTCTCCTTCGGCGGACAAGCTCGGCGCGGCAAAGAAAATCTTTCTTGCGGCGATAACCATAGGAGCTGTCGCCGGACCGATCGTGGTTGGCCTGGTGAAGGCTCCGCTCGCCGCTGCGCAATCCTCTTCCCCGAGCACGGCGACGCAATCCGCGAAAGGAACTGCTGCGACTGTCCCTGCACATCCTCCCGAACATAAGATCTACCACGTGGGAGGCGGGGTTTCCGCTCCAGAGCTGCTCTTTGCGCCCGATCCGCAGTACACGGAACAAGCCAGCAAGGCGAAATACCAGGGGGTCTGCGTCCTTTCCCTGATCGTCGATGCAAAGGGGAATCCGCAGCGCGTCCAGGTTGTGCGTCACCTGGCAATGGGCCTCGACCTGAAGGCGACCGAAGCCGTGAAGGAATATAAATTCAGGCCTGCGATGCTCAACGGCAAGCCTGTGCCGGTTCAAGTGAATATCGAGGTTAATTTCAGGGTGAATTAGACCCAAACTCCCCGTGGGAAAGTAGACCACCTCGTGATGTCCGATACTGGACATCACGAGGTACAAGAAATGCCCGCTAATCGGGCCACTTCGATTCCTACCTGATTCAAGAGCAACCCCGGTTAGAAGCTCGAGTAGCAATGGCTCGCGCGTGGGTTGTTATCGATTGTGGCGACCCACCCTCAGCTAATTTCGGTTCCGGCCCGCGCCACTATTCAAACAAATATAATTTGCTGCAGCTAAGCTTATTGTGAGGCGGAAACGTCCTATAGAAAGTTTCGCTGCACATGCGTTGACTTATTGTCCGGAGTTGTTGGGCTAAACTCAAGAAAGGATTCCGGAATCATGACCGACCGTGCTTCGCGCAGGCTGCATCTTCCCAGAAAACTCTTGTTAAATGTGGCCGGGATACTCACCGTGGCTGCCCTGGCTTTCTTCGGCTTCGTCGAAACAGCAGGAAGTCTCGCCCAGGCTCCTGCAGAAACAAAAGCGCCAGGAATCGTCGGCACCTGGCAGGGCACGTTGCACGCCGGACGGGATCTGCGCACAGTGGTCAAGATCTCCAAGGGCGATGATGGCGGCTATAAAGGAACCTTCTACAGCATTGATCAGGGCGGCGACGGCCTTCCGGTAACCAAAATCACACTCGACGGCAGCACGGTGAAAATGACGCTGACCATGATCGGCGGCTCCTATGAAGGCAAGGTCAGTTCTGACGGCAATGCCATCAACGGTGCGTGGAGTCAGGGACCAAGCCCTCTTCCACTGAATCTTGCCCGCGCCACCCCCGAGACAGAGTGGACCATTCCGCCGCCGACTCCCAAGCTGCCGCCGATGAGCGAGAATGCCGATCCCAGCTTTGAAGTCGCGACCATTAAGCCGAGTCCGCCCAACCGGCCGGGCAAAGGATTTGGTTTCCCGGGCGACCATTTCATGACCCGCAATACGAACGTGAATGACCTGATTGCTTTTGCCTACGGTCTCCACGCCAAGCAGATTATCGATGGGCCGCCCTGGTTTGGCGTAGACCTCTATGACATCGAAGCCAAGCCCGACACTGAGGGCCGTCCGAGCCAGAAGCAAATGCAAATCATGGTAAAGAAGCTGCTCACCGACCGCTTTCAACTGAAGTTTCATAATGACAAGCGGGAGCTTTCTGTCTACGTCATAACGGTTGCGAACGGCGGACCAAAAATGACCAAAAGCACGGCGGGGCCGAACGATCCCATTGGCTTCGGGCTAAGAGGTTTGGGGGATTTGATCGTTAGAAACCTGACCATGGCAGGATTTGCCACATGGATGCAGTCAGGAATCATGGACAAGCCCGTGGTGGATCAAACTGGGTTGACGGATAGGTACGATTTCCAGTTGAAGTGGACTCCGGACGAGTCTCAATTCGCGCAATTTCGAGGAACGGGCGCCGTCATCCCTCCACCGAGCAACGACGCGAACGCGCCGCCAAGCCTCTACACCGCGATTCAGGAACAAATTGGGCTAAAGATGGGACCGGGAAAAGTTCCTGACGATGTGATCGTGATTGATCATGTCGAGAAGCCTTCCGAGAACTAGCGCCGGACGATAGCGGGGACGCGGGGATGGCCTGGCGGCAAGCGCAACGAGCACTGTATCTGATGACAATGCTGGCCGCGCTGGCCTTCCCCAGGCTGGCTGCAGCCGCGGACTATCGCGGGCAAGTCACGTTTGGCGGCCTGCCCCTCCCGGGCGCTACCGTAACGGTTACACAAGGAACCAAGAAGCTCGTTGCAGCTACCGATCAGGGAGGCCTCTATAACCTGACCGGCCTGGACGATGGCCCGGCAAAACTCGAGATCCAGATGCAGTGCTTCTCGACCCTTCAGGCTGACATCACACTTGGTGTGGCTGCGCCTGCTGGCAAGTGGGAATTGACCCTGCTGCCCCTCGACCAGATCACGAAGCTGACCAAGCTTCCGCCCCCGACGATACCCTCGCTGCTCCAGCCCAAAACACCGGCGTCTCCCGGGTCGCCCAACCAGAGCCCGGCTGCCGAAATACCTAAGCCCGCGGAGGAAGCAAGCCAATCTTCAGACGGATTTCTGGTCAACGGCAGCGTGAACAATGCGGCTACGTCGCGCTTCTCGTTGAACCAGGCCTTCGGTAACCGGCGGACCAACAGCAGAAGCCTGTACAACGGTGGAATAGCGGCGATCTACGATAATTCCGTTCTCGATGCCCGCCCCTACGCGATCAGCGGATTCAGCACAGCCAAACCTTCCTACAACCGCATCACCGGAATCGCCACCCTCGGCGGACCTCTCAACATTCCGCATGTGATGCCTCGCGGGCCCACCTTCTTCCTGGCCTACGAATGGACGCGCAACCACACCGCGGAGACTGAACCCGGCCTCGTGCCAACCGATGCGGAGCGGATGGGCGATCTCTCCGGCCTGCTCAATGCGCTGGGCCAACCCGTAACCGTCTACGACCCGGCAACCCACCTGCCCTTTCCCGGCAACATGGTGCCCGTCAGTCCGCAGGCGCAGTCGTTGCTCAAGCTCTATCCCTTATCCAACATCAACGGCAATTCGCTGTACAACTATCAGATTCCGGTGCTCAACAGCAGCCATCAGGATGCGCTCCTTTCACGCCTGGACAAGACAATCGGCCGCAGGGATCAGGTTTACGGGAATTTCAATTTCCAGAGCACCCGGGGCAGCGTCACCAATCTCTTCGGCTTTACCGATAAGACAGACACCCTGGGCATCAATACCAACATCAACTGGGCGCATCGCCTGAACCCGCATCGCTTCCTGTATGTGAGCTACCATTTCAGCCGGCTGCGGACACAAATCGTGCCTTATTTTGAAAACCGGCAAAATATCTCCGGCGATGCCGGCATCTCCGGCAATAACCAGGACCCGGAAAACTGGGGCCCGCCAGGGCTTACTTTTTCAAGCGGCGTTACGCCGCTTTCGGACCAGCAAAGCGCGTTTAACCGTAACCGTACTGATAGCTTTTCCGGATCCATCGGCATCTATCATGGCCTGCACAATATCAGCCTCGGCGGCGATCTGCGCAAGCAGCAGTACAACGATTTCTTTCAGCAGGAACCGCGCGGCACATTCACCTTTACCGGCGCCGCGACGCAAAGCGCGGCAGGCACCAGCAGTCCTACCGGTTCCGATCTAGGCGAC